>JAISZC010000070.1 GCA_031269485.1 Deltaproteobacteria bacterium | reverse complement strand
CCAGACGGGCGCCTCGGCGAGGCCGGCGTCGTCGAGGGCCTTGCGCAGAAAGGCCACGTAGTTGGAGGCTCGGCAGCCGCCGCCGGTCTGGCTCATCAGCACGGCCGCCCCGCGGCCGCCGGGAAAGTCGCGCTTGAGCTCGTGGACGATTTGGCCGATGGACACCAGGGCCGGAAAGCAGGCGTCGTTGTTGACGTATCGGAGGCCCTCCTCGACGGCCTCGCGCTCGAGATGGGGCATGAGCCGGAAATTGTAGCCCAGCGGGCCGAGGGCCGGGACGAGAAAGCGAAAATGGATCGGCGACATTTGGGGGCACAGGATGGTGAGCCGGCGCGCCTGGCCCGGGTCGGCCACCGTGGGGCGGTAACGGTAGGGCACGGGGCTGGAGTTGCGGGTCTTGGCGCGGCCGCGCTCGCGGACGGCCGCCAGCAGGGAGCGGACGCGGATGCGGGCCGCGCCGAGGTTGGCGCCTTCGTCAATTTTCAGCAGCGTGTAGACCTTGCCGGCGGCCTTGACGATCTCGGCCACCTGATCGGTGGTCACGGCGTCGAGGCCGCAGCCGAAGGAGTTGAGCTGGACCAGCTCGAGCTCCTCGCGGGCGGCGCAGACCATGGCCGCGCGGTAGAGGCGGGCGTGAGGGATCCACTGGTCGCGGACGCGCAGGCTGACGTCGGCCGGGGCCAGGTGGTCGAGGGCGTCGGCCGACAGCACGCCCAGGCCGTTGGCGGTGATGAGATCAGGAATGCCGTGGTGCACTTCCGGGTCGAGGTGATAGGGGTGGCCGGCCAGCACCACCGCCCGGCGGCCGGCGCGCGCCAGGCCCGCCAGCGCCCGCTCGCCGGCCGAGCGGATGTCGGCCCGGCAGCGGGTCTGCTCGAGGCGGGCGGCCTTGAGGGCCGCCTTGAGCTCGCCGTGCCCCAGGCGCAGAAAGGAGAGCTCCGCCCCCAGGCGCCGGGCCAGCTTGGCGTTGGAGGCGGTCAGATCGACGAAGGGCGAGACGAGCCGCACGCCGCTGTCGCCGATGGCGTCGAGGTTGAGGCGGATGAGCTCGGGGTAGCTGGCCACCAGGGGGCAGTTGTAGCGATCGACGGTCGGGTAGACGGCCGGGAGCTCGCGGGGGGCGCAAGGGAAAAATATGAAGTCGGGCCGGGCGGCCAGCAGGGCCATGACGTGGCCGTGGACCAGCTTGGCCGGGTAGCAGACCGTCTGGGAGGGAATGGTGTCCAGGGCCGAGTTGTACAAAGCCTTCGAAGAGGGCGGCGAGAGCTCGACCCGAAAGCCGAGGTGGTGAAAGAAGGTGAACCAGAAGGGGTAGGTTTCGTAGAGCCCCAGGGCCCGGGGGAGGCCGACCCGGCCGCGGCACTCGGAGGAGGGGCGCGGGAGGTAGACCTCGAAGAGCCGGTAGAGGTTCCAGGAAAAAAGGTTGGGCAACCGCTCGAAGTCGGTCACCTGGCGGTCCACCAGCCCGCCGATGGTCGGCAGCTTGGCCAGGCGATCGGTGATGTCGCCCAGGCGGGCCTTGTTGGCCAGGGCGTCGAGGCGATCGGCCGCGGGATTTTTGGTGGCGGCCCCGCGCTCGCAGCGGTTGCCCGACACGAAGCGCCGGCCGTCGGAGAAGCTGTTGACGGTCAAAAGGCAGCGATTTTCGCACTTGCGGCAGCGGCTGTTGAGGCTTTTGACCGAAAAGACGGCCAAGCTCTCGGCCGAAATCAGCGTCGAGGCCTTGGGGTTGTCTCGCCAGTCCTCCAAAGCCAGCAGAGCCGCCCCGAAGGCCCCCATCAGGCCGGCGATGTCGGGGCGGACCACCTCGCGGCCCACCGACAGCTCGAAGGACCGCAGCACCGCGTCGTTGAAGAAAGCGCCGCCCTGGACCACCACCTTTTCGCCCAAATCCTCGGGCCGGTTGATGCGCACGACCTTGTACAGGGCGTTTCTGACCACCGAGTACGACAGGCCCGCCGAGATGTCGCCGACCTTGGCCCCTTCCTTTTGGGCCTGCTTGACCTTCGAGTTCATGAAGACCGTGCAGCGGCTGCCGAGGTCCACCGGATGCTCGGCCAGCAGCGCCAGGCGGGCGAAGCCCTCGGCGTCCAGGCCCAGGGTGCCGGCGAAGGCGGCCAGAAAGGAGCCGCAGCCCGACGAGCAGGCCTCGTTGAGCATCAGCCGCTCGATGACGCCGTTTCTGACCGACAGGCATTTGATGTCCTGCCCGCCGATGTCGACGATGAAGCTCACGTCCGGGGCGAAGCTGGCGGCGGCCTTGTAATGGGCGACGGTTTCGACCTCGCCGAGATCCACGCCCAGAGCGGCCTGAATGAGGGCCTCGCCGTAGCCGGTCGCCGCCGAGCGGGCCGGCCGGAGGCCTTTGGGGGCGGCCTCGTAGAAGGCCGACAAGGCGGCCATGGCCGATTTGAGAGGGCTGCCGTGATTGGGCCCGTAATGGGAGTGCAAAAGGCGCTTGCGCTCGTCGAGGGCCACCAGCTTGGTGGTGGTCGAGCCGGCGTCGAGGCCCAAAAAGACCAGTCCGGACTCCGGCCAGTCGGCCCGCGGGAGCCTGGCCCGCTCGTGGCGCGCCCGAAAGGCCTTGAGCTCGGCGAAGTCGGCGAACAGCGGCGGCAACGGGCTCATTTCCGGCTCGGCGGGCGTCTCGGCCAGCTCCCGCGCCCGGTCGATCCAAAAGCCGAAGTCCCGGGGCTCGCTCTCCCGGGCCAGCAAGGCCGCGCCCAGAGCCACGAACAGCTGGGCCTCCGGCGGGCAGACGGCCTCGGCGGGCGTCAGCTTGAGGGTTTCCACGAATCTTTTGCGCAGCTCCGACAAAAAGAACAAAGGCCCGCCCAGGAAGGCCACGTTGCCGCGGATGCGGCGGCCGCAAGCCAGCCCGCCGATGGTCTGATCGACCACCGACTGAAAAATCGAGGCGGCCACGTCTTGCCGGGCCGCGCCCTCGTTGAGCAGCGGCAGCACGTCGGCCTTGGCGAAGACGCCGCAGCGGGCCGCGATGGGGTAGATGATCTTGGCCTGCTTGGCCAATTCGTTGAGGCCGGCCGGATCGGTGCGCAGAAAGGCGGCCATTTGATCGATGAAGGCCCCGGTGCCGCCGGCGCACGTCTCGTTCATGCGCTGATCAATGCCGGCGTCGAAAAACGTCAGCTTGGCGTCCTCGCCGCCCAGCTCCACCGCCACGTCGGTGCGGGGCAAAAGACGGCGGATGGCCGCGGAGCCGGCCACCACCTCCTGGACGAAGGGCGCGCGCAGCAGCTCGGAGGCGCCGATGCCGCCGGAGCCGGAGACGGCCAAGGCGCCCCGCCGGCCGGGAAACTTTTCCAGGGCCGCCAGGACGGTGGACACCATGGTCCGGCGAACTTCGGAGTAATGGCGCTCGTAGCTGCTGTGGAGCAATTTGAGCTGGGAGTCGATCACCGCCGTCTTGATGGTGGTCGAGCCGACGTCAAGGCCGATGTGCAAAAGTTCCGACAAATCGCTTTCCTTCAGGCTGCGGGCGGCGATCTCGCCGGCCGATCGCCGCCGGTCAGCCGCGTCGACGGCGGCCGGCGTCTTGTTGCGAGGGCGGCGTCCAGGCCGGCGAAAAAAGCGCGGCGCAGGCCCAAACGCCGCGCCCGGTCAGCCGCGTCAACGGCGGCCGCCTCAGGCCGCCTGACCGCCGGCCGCCGCCACGAAAGCCCCAAAGAGGGCGGCCGCGGCCGGATCATGGTGGGCCAGGCTCTCCGGATGCCACTGGACGCCCAGCGCGAAAGGCCGCCGCCGGTGCTCCAGGGCCTCGATGAGCCCGTCGCCGCTGCGCCCCGACACCCGCAAGTCGGCCGCCGGCGTCTTGACCGCCTGATGGTGGCCGCTGTTGACCTGGATTTCCGTCGCCCGGCAAATGGCGGCCAGCAAGCTGTCGGGCGCCAGCGAAACCGCATGGGTGGCCTCGGTCCGCCGGAGGGCCTGCTGGTGGACCAAAGGGGCGGGATGCTCGGTGGGCACGTCGCGCCACAGCGAGCCGCCCAAGAAGAGATTCATCAGCTGGAGGCCGCGGCAGACGCCCAGCACGGGCTTGCCCTGGGCGAAGGCGGCCGCCAGGAGCGCGGCCTCCCAAAAGTCGCGATCGCGGTCCATCTCGCGGACCGCGTCGAAGCCGTCCTCGTCGGTCAGCAAGACGTCCCCGCCGCCGCTGAGCAAAAGGCCGTCGACGACCTCCATCGCGGCCGCCGCCCGGCCCTTCAGGGGCGCCAGGCTTCGAGGCGGCGGCTGAGGCCGACCGCGGCCCTCGATGCGCTCCGGGCCTGCGCCGGCGTAGTTGCCCACGATCAGCGGCAGCCCGCCGGCCAGCTCGACGGCCTCGCAGTAATGATGGGAGACCCGCACCTGGGCCAGCTCGGAGCCGTCCCAGTCGTCGGTGAAACGCTGGGAGGCGGTGATGAGTATTTTGGGCCAAGCCATCTGAGCCGCCTGAAAGCCGAAAAATTACCTCGCCAAAACCCAAGCCCAGCCGTCGAGCACCGGCCGGCCGTCCTGCTTGACGGCCGTGGTGCGCATTTTGAGCTTGCGGGACTCGTCGACCTTTTCGCAGACCTCCACCCGAGCCGTGATCGCGTCCCCCGGAAAGACGGGATTTTGAAACTCCAGGCTCTGGCTGAGATAAATGGTCCCCGGGCCGGGCAGCTCGGTGCCCAAAAGGGCCGCGGCCAAGGAGGCCGGCAGCAGGCCGTGGGCCACCCGCCGCCGAAAAAAGGAGCGGGCCGCGTAGGCCTCGTCAAGGTGGACGGGGTTGAGATCGCCCGTCGCCAGGGCGAAGGCCTCGATCAGCTCGGCGGTGACGATCGTGGTTTTCTCGACCGCTTGACCCACCGCTATTTCCTGATAGGACGGCATGCGTTCGGCTTTGTTGGGGCCCTTGTTGGACGGCCTGGCCTGAGGCGGCGCGGCGGGCTCACGACCCCGCCGGCAGGCCGTCGACGATGAAGAAGGCCAGCGTGCCTTTGAGCCGGTCCAGATAAAGGCTGTGAGCCGCCCCGTCGAGTTCCAGCTCGAAGACGTCGCCCGGCCGCAAAGTTCGGGTCTCCCGACGGCCGTCCTCGACAAAATGGAGGCGCACCACGGCCTCAGGCTCGAAACTGTCGAGCTCCAAAAGCGTGACCACCACCCGTCCGCCAAAGGCCCCGCGGTTTTCGCCCGTCTTGACCGCCAGCCAGCCCCTGACGCCCTCGACGGGCGCGGAGCGGCCGGCCGTCTCGGAGGGCGCCAACGGCCCGTCGGAGGCGCCGGCGGCCTCGGGCGGACCGGAAGGCCCCGCCTCGGGCGCGGCGACGAGGCCGTTCCGAGGCTCGGCCTCCGGTCCGGCGTCCGGTCCGGCGTTTTGGCCGCCGTCTTGACTTTTTCGGGGCGTCCGTCCCTCCTGAGCCAACATTTCTCTGAGGACGCCCAAGCTTTCCTCCAAAACGGCCGCGCGCCGCTGGAGCTGCTTGTTTTCGCGCTCGAGGCTGACAACTCGAGCTTGGAGCGAGCTGCGGCCTTGATCGTAGCTGAACCACCAAACCAGCAGACACAGCGTCAGCAGCGCGGCCAGACGCAACGGGCGGTCCAGCTTGGCCGCCAAGCCGCGTTCGGCGGCCGGCGGACGACGGCGGAACGGATCGTCGTAATGAGGCGCGGAGGGTCCGCCGCCGGAGGAGGCAGCCATGCGAAGATCCTTCGAAGACCGGCCGCGGCTGGCCGACGACGCGGGGGCGCGGCGTTTGGCGGGGCGGACAACGGCCCAAAACGAGCCAAGGATAGCATATGTCGCGGCCCAAGGCCAGACGCGGCGCCACCTGAAATTCTCGGCTGGCCCCTGGAAATGATCCGGCGCCTGGGCCGATTTTTTTCGGGGCGTCGGACGTCCGGCCGGCCAGCAGACCATGCTTGGCGAGACGGCGGACAGCCCGTCAAGGCGACGATGGGGCGGCGGCTAAGGGCGCGGCTAAAAGAGCGGCTGGATGCGGCAAGATGTTAAAGAGCGGCTGACGAGACAGCGATTGGCAACTTTCAGTTTGTCGACCCGAATAATTCATGAACGATAAGCATCGACGCCTGCCGATTTCGACCCAGATTTGGCCAAAAAGTCAGCTTTGGGGGCTGGCCGGGCAGGCGCCATTTCGTCTCCGCGCGGCCCTTTTTTTTAGTCGATTTCCAGTCCGCCAGCGCGTTCGGGCCCGTCTTTTGGTCGTCAAAGACGGTCGACGTCAGGTTCTTCGTCAACGCTCAGCTCGGCTCGGCGGCGCCAGATCGTCAGAGAATCAAACCCAAGGCCACGCGAGCCAAAAACTCGTTGAGCGAGGAAGTGGAGGCCGGCTTGAGGAGACAGTCGTCGACGCCGTTGCCCGGGGTCATGATCTGGGTTATTTTATCTTGATTGGCCGTGCAGACCACGAAATAGCAAGGGGTGAACTTTTGCGCGAACTTTATTTCCCGGCAGAAGTCCACGCCCGTCTGTCCTTCGTCGAGCTCGTAGTCGCTGACGACGATGCGAGGACGTTCGCTCAGCACGGCTGAGACGGCCTCCTTGACGGCGGAGGCGGTCAAGACGACGAAATTGTTGTCTTCGAGATGCTTTTTCAAAACTTCCCGCTGATAGCCGGAGTCGGACAGGATAAGGCACTTGCGAGGCTGAACCGACAAGGGAGTTGACAAAAGGTAGGCGATGAGCTTTTCGGCGCTCTTGAGGCGGGTCTTGGCCTGGGTCAGGCGCTCGTTGACCTTTTGCAGCTCAATTTCGTCGGCGCCGCCGTCGCGCCGAAGACGGACAGGTCCGGAGACGAGGCGGTTGAGGTAAGTCTGCAAAGTCACCGCCGACACGTCCGGCGGCACGAAGGCCTGGGCGCCCTCGTTGATGGCCATCATGATGTTCTCGCGGTCGGCCTGACCCGAGGAGTCCACGAAGATGAAGCCCACCCGGTCGGTTTGGTCGGAGACGGCCTGCAAAATCTTGACGCTCAAGGCGTCCTCGGCCCGGTAGTCCATGAGCACCGCGTCAGGGAGGGCCGCCAGGATGGCCGCGGCCGACTGCTCAGGCCCGACCTCCGGCGAGGGCGGGACGCCCTCGATCACGGCGCCGCGCTCGGTCAAATGCCCGGCCAGCCTGGTCCTCAAGTCGACGTCGTCCACCATCATCATGATTTTCATGCGCCCACCCCCAAGGCCGCTCGGACTCGCCGAGCCCGCCAAACTCATTCCACGGGCAGAACTTCAAAATCCAACACGTGATAGAACCGCTTGAGCTGGCGGTCGCAAAAGCGGGTCACCTCTTCGATGGTGCGGCTGGAAGAGAACATGACCTTGATCTTGTCGGTTCCCAGACCCCGTTCCAGCTTGTCAAGACTGGGCACGGTGTCGATGAGATCGCCTATCAAGGCCAATCGCTTGATAATCAGATAGCCAACCACGGAAGGCTCTTGAAATGAAGAACCTATGCTGAACATGGCCTGATAGACCTTCACGCCTTGAATGACAAGCTTGGAAAAATATAAAATAGTGCCCAAGGGCGATAAACGGAACTGACCATCGTCGATATCTTCGGCTGGCACCTTGTCTTTGGACTCCACACGTTTGTAACGGGCCAGCTCGGCCAAAAGATCGGGATCGGTAACTTCGTAGCCACGGCCAGCCCGAATCTCGGATATGCCGTGCTCCATGTTTTTGACCGCGTCCAAAAGCAGATCAATGACCTCTTTATCGACTTTGAGCTCTTTTTCCCTAACCTGATCGAGGACCGACTCGACCTCGTGGACGAAACTGCCCACATTGGTAAAGCCAGTCATTATAAAATTGCCCTTGATAGAATGAAAGTGCCGGAAAATGGTGTTGACGCGTCGAATATTTTCAGGGTCTTTTTCCAGCTGAAAAATCTCTTCGCTGACGTCGTTGATGATGTTTTGGATCTCAACGAAGAATTCTTCGGCCATGGACTCGTCCATGGCTTCGGCCGGGCGGGCGGCCGGCGGCGGCGCGGCGCCGTCAGCCGCGAGCTCCTGGGGCGGCTGGGGCTCGTCGGGCTCGTCGAGGATGTCGAAGGCCAGACGGTCGGCCTGGGCCTTGTCGGCGTCCAGGGAGCGGCCGCCGGACATGGCGATGAGATCGAAAGGATCCAAAACCATGCCCAGCTGATTGCCGCCCAGGATGGTGGTCCCGGCCACGCCCCGGACGGAAAAAATTTCCGGCAGCGGGATGAGCACCAGTTTTTGGGGTCGGATGAACTCCGAAACCTTCAGGGCGACGCGGCCGTTTTTCGAGTCGATGACGATGACCGGCAGGTTGTCGCGAAATTCCTCGTCGGAGAGAGGCGCGCCGGTCAGCAGGCCCCGCAGATCGTGGAGCGGGACGATGCTGCCCAAATAAATGATGCTCTCGGTGCGCTCCATGGTGGTGTTGACGTCGGCCAGGGAAAAAGACTGGGTGGCCACGACGTTGCCGATGGGCACCGCGTAGTAGCTCTCGCCGGAGCGGATGATGAGCGCGTCGGTGATGTTGACGGCCGAAAGCTGGGGAATTTTGTACGTGAAGGTCGTCCCGCGGCCCTTGGCCGTTTCGATCTGCACCTCTCCGCCGAGGCTTTCCACCGTGCTCTTGACCACGTCCATGCCCACCCCGCGGCCGGAGATCTCGGTGGCCTCCGAGGCCGTGGAGAAGCCCGGCTGCATGATCAGGCTCCAGCACTCGGAGGCCGAGATGGCCTGGGCCGCGGCCGGGGTCAAGAAGCCCTTCTCGACGGCCACCTGGCGGATGCGGGCCTCGTTGAGGCCGTGACCGTCGTCGGAGACGGCGACGAAGGTGAAGCCTTCCTTTTTGTAAGCCGTCAAAGTCAACACGCCGACCGGATCCTTGCCGACGTGCTTGCGCTCCAAAGGATCTTCCAGGCCGTGGTCGACGGCGTTGCGGATCTGATGAGCCAGCGGCTCATAAAGGCGCTCAGCCACAGTCTTGTCGACCAGAGTGTCTTCTCCGACGATCTCGAAATTGACTTGTCGCCCCCGTTTTTTGGCCAAATCCCGCACCAAACGCCTGAACCGCAGAAAAGTCTCCTTGATAGGCACCATGCGGATGTCCATCACCAGATGATGCAAGTCAGAAGAGATGCGATTGGTGGTCAACGCCACATTTTTGATCATTTCCAGGGAATTTTTGTCAATATTCACCGAGGAAGTGGAAAGATGGCGCTGAAGAATAGAGATGTTGGAGGCAGAAATTATTATTTCGCCCGTCAAGCCCAAAAGCCTGTCAAGATGCGAAATTTTGACGGCCATGCGGTCGAGCTCAGGGGAAGGCTTGGCTCCGTCCTTGGCCTCGACGGCCGCAACTTCGACGTTACCATTCATGATTAAAAACCCTAGCTAGAACTATGTTGACCATTTCGGCCGTAGGAGGTTTTATGAGGTAGTCGTCAGCCCCTAATCTAAGGGCTCGGAAAATATATTTATAGTCCGCATGAGTGGAAAGGATGACCAGCGGAATGGCTCTGAACTTGGAGCTGTTTTTGACGGCTTCGGTCAGCTCGAAGCCGTCCATTTCGGCCATGACCAAATCGCTGATGATCAGATCAAAGGGGTGCTCTTTGAGCCGGTCCAGGGCCTCGACGCCGTTGGCGGCCTCGGCGACCTTCAAGCCCATGGTGGCGAAAAGCTCCTTGATGGTCTTGCGCACCGCCGGGTAGTCGTCGACCACCAGCACGGACTTGCCTTGCCATATGCCGCCGTCAATCTGGGCCATGTTGTCTCCACTCCTGAAGGAAGCGTCCTGCGAAATCGGCCGCGGAGGAAAGCCGAGCTAGGATTCGAGTATATCACAAAAACGCCGAGGCGCGGCCGCCGGCTCGTCAGATGGTCTTGAGGCGCTCGCGGGCGATGCCGGCGGAGTAGCTCTTGGGATACTCCTTGACCACCTTCTGATAAAGCAGCTTGGCGCTGGCCGCGTCGCCCAGGGCCTGGAAAGACAGGCCCTGCTTGAGGAGCGCCGTCGACACCAGGGCGTTTTTGGGGAAGCCCACCACGAGGGTCTGGTACTCCAGGATGGCCTCCTCGAACTGATTTTGGAAATAAAGCGACTCGCCCACGTAGAACTGCGCCCCGGCCGCCTGAGAGCCCGCCGGCTCGGCGGCCAGGTAGGCCTTGAAACGTTCGACGGCCGCCTGGTAGTTCTTTTGGTCGAACAGCTCCTTGCCCTCGTCGTAGGCGCTCCGGTAGGCCGGCGGGGCGGCCGTCGGCGGGCCGTCAGGTCCGGCCGTCGGGGCGGGAGCGGCCGTCGGCTGGCCGTCAGGTCCGACCGTCGGGTCCGCGGCGGGCGGCGTCGGCCAGCCCTCTTCGGTGCCCAGAGGCAAGCCGCCGGCGTTGGAGCTCGGCGGCTGGCCCGAGCCTTGAGGCGCGGTCGGATAGGGCGCGACCACCGGCACGGCCGGCGGCAAGGGGGCCACCACGTCGCGGCTCAGGGCCGGCAGGCCGGCCTTTTTTTCCAAACGATCGAGCCGAGCGCTCATGTATTCCAGCTGCTGCCTCAGCGTGTGGCCGCCCAAGCTGGCGGTCTCGACGTTTTCCGTGACCCTCTGGACGGCGGTCCGCAGCTGGCCGACCTCGACGCGCAAGCTGTCGCCGCCGCCCTGGGAATTGCCCTGGCGGGAGCGATCCCGGAGATCGGCCACTTCCATTTTGAGGGCGTCGAGCTCTCGTCGGACGTTGCCGCCGCCGACGACGGTCCCGCCGCAGGCCGGCAGGACGAACAGGGTCAAGGCCAAAACGCAAAGAAATATTTTTTTGTCCATGCGGAAGCGAGCCTCCTTGCCGCGTCGCAGTCAAGCCTCCGCCTGCCGGCCAAAGCCGGCCTTTGAAATGACCTGGGCAGACCTCAAGCCGCGACGGAAACGGCATCATTATACACCAACCCAGGCTGGACTGAAAGATCAGATCGCAGGCCCGCAAGCCTCGCGGGCCTGCAGGCCCCGCAGGCTCGGCGCCGGCCGCCCGGCGACGACCGCCGCCGCCCGAGCCGCAGCCGGGTCCGCCGGCGTCTTTTGACGTCGGGGAGCGGGCAATTATCGTCGGGACCGAAAATGCCGATAAGAGGAAAAAGAGACCGGCGACGAACGGCCCGACGGCCTTCCGAACCGGCTCAAGCGCAGGCCGGGACGTCCTCGGCGAGCCTCCAAGCCTCCGCCGAGGCGGCCGTCCAGGGTTGGCCCCTGATTTGCAGCGCTTGCGTTTTCAGTCGGGCCTGGCCCATTTTTGCCGCCCTGTCGGCGGCGGAGACCACGGCCGACGGCAACGCCTGCCCCAGCGGGCGGCCGAAAGGAGACAACGGCATGCAGAACTTGACCGTCGACGGACAAAATCTGACAGCGGGCGACGTCGCCGGCGCTAATTTGGAAGAAATCCTCATCAACCTCATGGAGCATCCCAGCACCAACGGCCGGGTCATCACCGGAGTCAAGCTCAACGGCAGTCCCTACTCCGAAGAAGTGCCCCACGCCGCTTTGGAGGTCGAGCGCGAGACCATAGACAGCCTGTCCTTGGACACTCTGACTCTAGAGGATTTGGGATTGAATTTTCTCAAGACCGGGCCGGCTTACCTGGCGGCTCTTTTGGAAGCTTTGCCAAAAATCGTGGAAAATTTCCGTTTGGGTGATGAACAGGAGGCAAATGAGCACTTTCTAAATTTTTTGGAGGCTCTCCACCTGCTAATGACTCTTTTGGAGCAGACCAGACACGTATTGGGGCTGTGGCAGGGCGGAGACGAAGAAGACAGCAGCTCTCTCAACCAATATCTCGAATCGTTGGCCAAGATCCTCAACACGCTCATCGCTCTCCAGGAACAGAAGGATTGGATATTTTTGGCCGACGTTTTAGAATACGAGCTGCAGGATTCGCTGCGCAAGCTGGCCGCGTTATTGCCCCAGCTGTGCCAGGGAGGTCATTGACGGTGAAAAGCTCCGAGGGCGACAGAACACGCGAGGGCGATCGGGCGCTGTGGCGACGCACGGCCGAGGTCTGCGAACAATGCCTCGGCATTGATCGGGCCATGGCCGAAAAAATCGCCGGCCGGCCGGCCGGCCGCGATGTCGACGAATACCTCGACCCGGCCTTGTGGGAGCATTTCGTCGAGGCGCGGCGAGATTTGGTCGATTTCGCCGTCGACAGCGTCGCCATGCTGGCCCGCCGCAAGGCCCAAGACCCGGCGGACGGGCGGCCGACGGGCGCCATGTCGTCAGGCGAGGCGCTGTCCGAAATGGCGCCGACGGACCCGGAGCAGGCCGAAATTGAAAAACGCCTGCTGAACTCCATGACCGAGATGCTGGCCCTCGAGGAGCGTCTGACCGGCTATTTGACCCAAAATCTGGAAATTTTGCGGACCACCATCGACGAGCTGTCCAAGAACCAGGTCGTTTTTTCCCAATACGCTCGGCAGACCGGCCGGCCGGAACCTGGCTATTTGAGCTCCCGGGCCTGAGCCGAAAAGCCAGCCGGCCAAACGACCGCCAAAAAAACGACAGATCAGGCGCCGGCTTTTCGAAGCCTTTTCCGCCGCGAGCCGCGGACGGCGAAACAGCGAACGCGAGCCGGCCGGCGCCGCGGCGCCGCCGCCGCGCGAACCAGAACGGCCCCCGCCAAAGTCCGGCCGAAAACCTGACGGCGCCGCCGACGTCGCCGATGTCAAGGCCGCCGTCGGAATCAGGAGGGCGCTGACGACGCGCCTGGCGGCCGAGGCGGTTCGCTCGCCGAGTTCGACGCCGCCAGCCCGCCGCCGCGCCAAACCGTCAAGACCGCTTGCTGGCCGCGGCCACGCCATCAAGCGGCTGGCGCTTTGCGCGCGAACTGGCCCAACCTTGCCCGTGACGCGGAAGCTTTTTTCAAGTGGACGATCGGCATAATCCACAATTGCTATAGACAGTCAAAATACAACTAAAAAAAATAGCTATATAGCTCTACAAATTAAAAATATTGCATATCATTATTAACATTAAGATAATTTATCCAATATACTAGCAAAACGTCTTCTATATTCTATCATTTACCTCGCTAAGTCTCATAAACTAGATCCCGCCAAAATTATTTTTCTCTAACTCGACAAGCTCCCCGTCAAGTCGCGACGCTGGGCCCTTTGAGCGCCGCCGTTTTGAGCGTCTCGGCCGCCGCCAAGGGCCGGGCCCCAAACTCGGCCAGCCGCGGCAAGGCCTCGGCCGCCGGCGCCCACAGGCTTTGGCCGGGCTTGAGCAGCAGCCAGCTGTCGGCCAAATGGGCCACCAAGGCCGGCTCGTGGGTGGCCGCCGCCACCGCGCGGCCCTGGGCCCGCAGCCGGCCCAGATCCTCCGTCAAGGCCAGCATGCCCGGCCAATCCAGCCCGGCGAAAGGTTCGTCGAGGAGCACCAGCTCCGGACTGCGGGCCAGAGCCCCGGCCAGAGCCAGACGCTTTTTGCAGCCCAGCGACAGCTCCTCCGCCGGCCGGTCCAAAAAAGCCGTCAAGCCCCATCGTTCCGCCAAATCCGCCAACGAGTCAGGCGGCTCGCCCTCGTCGAAGGCCGCCCGCTCCAGGCTCAGCTCCAAATCCTCCCGCGCCGTGGCCCCCAAAATCCAATGATCGACGTTTTGCGGCACCAGCGCCGTTCGACGCCTCAGGCGGTCGGGCGCCTGACGGCCGGCCAGCGTTATGCGGCCGGCCGTCGGCGTTTGCAAGCCGGCCAAAAGGTCCAGCAAGGTGGACTTGCCGGAACCGTTGGCGCCGGCCAAGCCCAAAAAGGCGCCCGAGTCCAGGCTGAAGCTCACGGCGGTCAAAACCGGCGACTGTTCCAGATAGGCGAAAGACAGATCCTCGACGACGAGCAAGGCCTCGGACCGCTTGACGGAAGGCGAAGACATGGGACTCCAAAAATGAGGCGCAGGGCCTGAAAGTCGCGGCTTTCACGCCCCGGAGGCGTGGAGATTGATCAATCACATAAATAAAAGTCAAAAAATACTCAAAATACTATATATATTTAATTTATCAAGCTAAAAATGGGGTTTTGCAGGGTTTTTTTGCCCAACGTTCAGGCTTGACGGCCCCTTGGCCCGCCGGCGAAGTCAAACCCGGCTTGCTCGGCCGACCCGAAGAACGGCCGACCAGCTTCTGCCGCGTCGCCGGTTCCGCCGGACGTCTGGGGAGCCGGCCAGGACGCGGGGCGCCAGGAAAACCTTCGCGCGGCCGGCGGCGCCCGGCCTGGCCGAACATGTCAGAAGGCCGGCGGGGGGCCCGTCCATGGGTTTTACTGAACGCCTCGAGCCGGACGGCGCCGACGTCATGGCTTCGTCCTCGCCTGGTGGTCCTTGAATTGTAAATCTTTTGGTCTCCATAATCAAGTCCCGCCACGCCGTTGACAGGGTAGACGTTCGGTTGTCGCGGGCTGGAACTGGTCTTTAAAGCATTATACGATATATTAATCGTTTAAATATAATGTTTAATTTTATTTATTGCCGTTATATTTATATATAAATATTATCATAAAATAAATTATAAGCATTGCGGCACGAAAATCACGGCCTTGGACTTCGTCGCCTCGCCTGGCGGCGCCTGACCAGCGGCTCGCTTGAGCCGACTGGCCCCAGAGGCCGAGTTGCTTCTCCGGCCTGGCGGGGCGCCCTGCCGTTGCGTCGCTTCGCCGCTCGCCGGCAGATCGCGCGGCGGCGGCCGCCGTCGGCTCGGCGGGCCCCGCTCTGGCCGCGAGAGACGCGACTCGCGGCCCGTCGGCCCAGCCTCAAAATCAGGCCCGCCAGCTCAAGCGCCCGCAGTTCCGGCCCAAAAGCCGCGCCGCCGCAGGGCGAGGCAGGTTTTATCCTTTTTTTACTTTTCGGAAATAGCTTGGCAACTCCGCCTTTTTATAATCCAGCTCAGCAAGCGCCGCGGCTTGTCCTTCAAGGACGCCAAGGCCGTCAAGCCGGGCCGCCGGCTCGGCCCGCCAGGCGACGACGGCGCGCAGTTCGGGGCCGACGAGACCGAGGTCCGCTCTCCGGCGGCCGCCAGCCGCCGGTCTCCAGCCGGCCGAGACCGTCGGCCGGGAAGCAGGAAAAAAATATGCTGACCGTCTCCAACTTGAGCAAAACCTTCGGCCCGACCAGGGCCTTGGTCGATGTCAACCTCGTCGTCCGGCCCGGGGAGATGGTGGCCCTCATCGGGGCCTCGGGGTCGGGGAAATCGACGCTGCTGCGCCACATCGCCGGTCTGGCGGCCGGAGACCGCGGCTCGGGGCGAGTGGCCGTAGGCCCGAAGGCCGTCCAGTGCTGCGGCAAGGTGGCCGCCGACGTCCGGCGGATCCGAACCGGAGTGGGGCTGGTGTTTCAGCAATTCAACTTGGTGGGGCGCCTCAACGTCCGCACCAACGTGCTGCTGGGGGCCTTGGGCCGCACGCCCTGGTGGCGCTCGATGTCGATGTCCTTCAAAAGAGACGACCGCGAGCTCGCCGTCGCGGCCCTGGCCAAGGTGGGGCTGGCGGCGACGGCCGACCAGAGGGCCTCGACGCTTTCGGGCGGCCAGCAGCAGCGGGCGGCCATCGCCCGGGCCCTGGTGCAGAAGGCGGGGCTGCTGCTGGCCGACGAGCCGGTGGCCTCCTTGGACCCCGAGTCGTCCGTCATGGTCATGGAGCTGCTCAGAAAGCTCAACCTCGAGGAAGGCCTGACGGTGCTGGTGAGCCTCCATCAAATCGAACACGCCCTTCGCTACTGCCCGCGCGCCGTGGCCCTGCGCCAGGGCCGCGTGTGCTTCGACGGGCCCAGCGCCGAGCTGACCGCCGACAAGATGCGGTCCATCTACGGCGAGAGCGCCGCCGAAACCTTCGGGCGGTCGCAGGCCGCGGCGACCGAGCGAAACGCCGCGGCCGCGGAGCTCCCTTCCTCCCGGGGGGCCCAGGACCGCCCGGAGGCTCAAAAGCCGAGCCGCCGCTCCGCCTCGCTCGAGGCCTGGAACGCCGGCTGGCCGGTTTGAGGTCGCCGGCGGACGCGTCGGCCCGAGGCCAAGAGCCGGACCAAGAGCCGGGGCAAGATCTCGGCAGGGCCCCGACGTCCGGCCGGCCGAACGAATTATCGGGGCGCGCCCCCGGCCGACGACGGCCGAAAGCCGCGACCCCTGACCACGCACCCTGAACGCAGGAGTCATCATGACCGCCCAGACAATCAAGTCCGCCGGCCGCCGCGCCGCGGCCGCCCTTTTTGCCCTTTCCGCGCTGGCCTTGGCGGCCGCCGGCCTTCTGGCCGGCCCGTCCGCCGCCGAGGCGGCCGGCGAAGAAATCAACTTCGGCATAATCTCCACCGAGTCGTCCCAAAACCTCAAGCCCGTCTGGGAGCCCTTCATCAAGGACCTCAACGCCAAGACGGGCCTGAACGTCAAGCCTTTCTTCGCCACCGACTACGCCGGCATCATCGAGGGCATGCGCTTCAACAAGGTCCAGCTGGCCTGGTACGGCAGCAAGGCGGCCATCGAGGCCGTCGACCGGGCCCACGGCGAAGTCTTCATGCAGACCGTCAGCCACGACGGGTCGGAAGGGTATTATTCCCACATCATCGCCCACCGCGACTCGCCGCTGAATTCCATCGAGGACATGTTCGCCAGGGCCAAGGATCTCAACTTCGGCAACGGCGACCCCAACTCCACCTCGGGCTTCCTGGTGCCGGGCTACTACGTCTTCGCGCTGAACTCGAAGGACGCCAAGACCATTTTCAAGCGGACCCTGATCTCCAACCATGAAGGCAACGCCCTGGCGGTGGCCAACGGCCAGCTCGACGTGGCCACCTGCAACAACGAGTCCTTGGCCAGGCTGGAAGTGACCTTTCCCGACAAGCGCGCGCTCATCAAGGTCATCTGGACCAGCCCGCTGATTCCCTCCGACCCTCTCGTCCGGCGCGTGGATCTCGATCCGGCGGTCAAGAAGAAGATCGACGATTTTCTGCTGAGCTACGGCGCCACGCCGCAGGAGGCCGAGGTGCTCAAAAGCCTCCAGTGGAAGGGTTTTAAGGTTTCCACCAACGCTCAGCTCAACTCCATCCGGCAGCTGGAGCTTTTTAAGGAAAAGAGGGTCCTCGAAGACGCCGGCGCCCTCAACGACGCGCAACAAGCCCGCCTCAAGGAGATCGACGCCCAGCTGGCCGAACTGAGCCTCCAGTGAGCCCGAAACTGAACGCCGTCATGGCGCCGATCAGGAAACGAGACGACCGGACGCCGGAGCCGCCGGAGCTGACCGGGGGCGCCATGACCGGCCAAGCCCGAGCCGGCCAGCCCCAAGCCGGGCCGGCTCAGCTCGAGGCGGGCCGCCCTGGGCGCGCCCAGGCCGAGCCAGGAGTCGTCCAACAGGGCCGCGGCGGACCGTCCTTCGCCTTGACCGAGGACCTGCTCCCTCAGGCCGCGCCCTGGACGGCCGGGGCGGGACCGATCGGAGAGCTGGCGTCGTCGAGGCGCCGCGCCGGCTTGCCTGACGGCTTGCCTGACGGCCTGCCGACCGCTCCCGCGCTTGAGACGAGGCGGCCCGACTTGGTCGGACCCGAGATCGACGCCAGACCGGCCGGAGCCAAGCCGGCCGACGTCGCGCCGGCGGAGTCCGACCAGGCCGAGTCCGGCCTGGCCGGCCCCAAGATGGCCCGGCCGGCCGGGCTCTTCGGCCTTCAATCAGGCGGAAAGGCGGTCAAAATGTCGACCAATCCGGCCCCCAAGGAGCCGCCCGCCAAGACGGCGGCAAAGCTCCTGCTTTCCGCCGCCCTGGCGGCGCTGCTGGTCTGGTCGTGGCGCGGCGCCGAGATGCGTCCGCTGGACCTGTGGCGCGACGCCGGCAACATGGTCGAGCTGACGAGGGACTTTTTTCCGCCGGACTGGCTCGAAATCAAGCTTTACCTCGTCGAAATGGTCGCCACCCTCCACATCGCCCTGTGGGGCACCCTGCTGGCCGTGATCTGCGCGATTCCCCTGGGCGTGGCCTCTTCGGAAAACGTCGCCCCGGTCTGGGTGCGTCAGCCGGTGCGCCGGCTCATGGACGCCTGCCGCGCCATCAACGAAATGGTCTTCGCCATGCTCTTCGTGGTGGCCGTGGGCCTGGGACCCTTCGCCGGCGTGCTGGCGCTGTGGATCCACACCACCGGCACCCTGGCGAAGCTCTTCTCGGAGGCCGTCGAGGCGGTCGACCCTCGCCCGGTCGAGGGCATCCGCTCCACCGGCGCCGGAACCGCGGCCGAGGTCTGGTTCGGGATTCTGCCTCAAGTCTTCCCGCTGTGGATCTCCTTCGCCCTGTACCGCTTCGAGTGCAACGTGCGCTCGGCCACCGTGGTGGGCATGGTCGGCGCCGGCGGCATCGGGGTGGTGCTCTGGGAGCTGATTCGCGGCTTCCAGTTCCAAAAAACCTGCACGGTCATGCTGGTGGTCATCTTGGCCGTCACCCTCTTCGACCTGCTCTCGCAGCGTCTCAGAAAGCTCGTCATATGACCGCCCCTTGGCGTTGGGCCGTATATTGGCTGCCCGAGCCCCTGTCGCCTCTGGGCGAGCTCGGTTCGGCCGTCCTGGGCCGCTGCGTCCGGACGGGCCGCCCGGTCCCCAGGCCGCGGCTCCCGGGCCTGACCGACGCGGCCTGGGCACGGGCCGGGTCCCAGGCCGCCGTCTACGGCTTTCACGCCACGCTCGTGGCCCCGTTCCGGACCGAGCGCGCCGAGTCCGATCTGCTGGCCCGGCTCGACCAAACGGCCGCCAAGCTGCGGCCCTTCGCCTTGGAGGACCTGACCGTCAAGCGGCTGGCCGGCGGCTGCGCGGCCCTGACGCTGCCCAAAACCCCGCCGGAGCTGACGGCGCTGGAGAAGACCCTGGTGGAAAGCTTCAGCCCGCTGCGCCGACCGCCCGCCGCCACGGAGATCCGTCGACGAGGCCGGCTGACGTCCAGACAGCTGGCCTACGCCGAACAATGGGGCTACCCGTACGTCTTGGAGGAATTCATGTTCCACCTGACGCTCTCGGACCCTCCGAACCCTGAAAGCCCGCCGCTGGAAGCTTATCAGACTCTGTTCGAGCCAAAAATCGTGGGCCGGCCGATGTTGGACGCCGTGACCCTTTGCGTCCAGCCGCGCCCCGACGCGCCCTTCGAGGCGGTCGCCGAGCGGCCGCTGGGCCGGCCTGACGAACGCGGCCTGGCTTGAGGCGGGGAAAAAGGGCAGCCGTCGCGTGGCCGGCGGCTCGGCAAGACGGCCGGAGCGCCGCCTGGCGGGCCTGCCGGCTGGCCAGCAAGCCCGCCAGGCGCAGCCAGCAGGCAAGCAAGCAAGCCAGCCAGCCAGCCAGCCAGCCAGCAGGCCAGCGAACGAGCCTGCCTGCCACTTTCGACGAATCAAATGGCGGCGCAGACCGGCGGCCAATGCAGACCGGCGGCCAAGGAGCAAAATTGAACGTGCCTGAAACCAAATCCGCGGCCGACGACGTTTTCGACGGCCCGGCCTCCGGCCGCCAGCCAGCCGGGAGGAAGCCGGCGGCCGCGAACGGCGAGCCGACGAGAGCCGTCGCGACCGAGACGGCGTCCGCCGCGACGTCCGGCCCGACGTCCGGCCAGGCCTGCGAGACGACAGCCGCCGAGCCGCCCCCGGCCGGCTTGGCCGAAGTCGGCCGACGGCGTCGGCTGATGCGGATCTTCGCTCTGGCCGGTCGCGAGCCTTTGGCCCAAGGCTTGGAGGCCTTGGAGGCCGCCGGCGGACCTCACGGTCCGGGCCTGCCGCCCTACGAGATCGTCAGAGGCCCGGAACGGGGCTTGGCGATGGTGCGCGGCCGCGTCGGCGGCGAAGGCGCTCTGTTCAACGTCGGCGAGATGCTTCTGGCCCGCTGCAGCGTCGTGCTCGACGGCGGCGACGCGGGGCCGACGACGGGCCACGGCTACGTCTCGTCGGGCGATCTGGGGCACGCCCTGTTGGCGGCGCTGGCCGACGCTCTGGGTCAAACCCCCGCCTACGCCCGACGCGTCGAGCGTCTGG
Source organism: Deltaproteobacteria bacterium (assembly GCA_031269485.1). GTDB lineage: Bacteria > Desulfobacterota > Desulfarculia > Adiutricales > Adiutricaceae > JAISZC01. Next base: position 2,071 of record JAISZC010000070.1, on the reverse strand, counting down.
CCGACAGGCTGGAGCTGGCCGGAGTCGAAAGCCTCAAAGCCCAGGCGGCCAAGACGGCCAAGACCAAGGTCAACTTTTTGACCATGGTCAGAGGGGAGGACCAGCCATGAGCGAACCGGCCAAAAGCCGCCTCGTCGCCAGCGCTCCGGACCTCGACGGACCTGCGCCGTCTGCGGCGTCCGGCGCCAGGCCGGGGCCTGAGTTCGGGCTTGAGTTCGGGCTTGAATTGGGGCTTGAGCCGGGCTCCGCGCCGAGGCCTGAGCGGACGTCCGGGCCGGCCTCAACCGTCTCGGCCGGCGCCCCGCGGCCGGGCTTCGTCGACGAGCCTTTGGCCGCCGCCCGAACCTTTCGTCTGGCGTTGGCCGCCCTGGCCGAGCCGGCCCAAGCCCTGGCCGCCGACTGGGCCGGCTTTTTCCAGGCGCCGCCCCCGCTGCCTGTCGTCGCGGCGGCTCTGGCTTTGACTCTGCTCGACGGACGCGCCTCCACTTGGCTCTCGCCCGCCTGGGCCGGGGCCCGACCTTGGCTGGCCTTTCATCGCGGACCCGTCTTCGTGGACGAGCCCGCGCAGGCCGACTTCGTCTGGGCCGCCTCCTTGGCCGAGCTGCCGCCGTTGGGCTCGCTCCGGCGCGGCAGCCACTTGCGGCCCCACGTCTCGGCCACCGCGGTGATCGGCTCGCTTCTCGCCTCCCGCGACGCCGACCCTCTGCTGGCCTCTGGTCCAGGCCTGGCCGGCCCGCGGCTTTTCGCGGGACACGGGCTGTCGCGGGAGTTCGTCGCGGCCTGGCGGGACAATCAAGCCGCCTTTCCGTTGGGCGTGGACGTCTTTCTGACCGGGCCGGGGCTCTTGGCCGGCCTGCCGCGCACGACCAGGCTCAGCTGGGCGGCTTGAGGCCGCTGGACGTCCCTGCGGCCGCCTCCTGGCGGCGCGAGCCTGATTCAAAGCCGGACTTGGAGCTCGGCGCCCGGCTCGCGGTCAGCCTGCGGCAGGCCCTTGGTCAGGCCGTCGCGGCCGCCGAACCAAATGCTTTTTTTTCGCGCTCCGGGCGCCTCAGGCCGAGCCGCAAGCCCGGCCAGGCGCCCAAAGCGAGGAGAACCATATGTACGTGGCCGTCAGGGGCGGCCGACGGGCCGTCGAGGCCGCTCACGCCCTGTTGGAGGAAAAGCGCCGAGGACCTCAGGACGTCCCGGAGCTGAGCCTGGCTCAAATCAAAGGCCAGCTCAAGCTGGCCGTGGACCGGGTCATGGCCGAGGGCTCGCTCTACGCCCCTGATTTGGCCGCTCTGGCCATCAAGCAGGCCGGCGGCGATCTCACGGAAGCCGTCTTTCTGCTGCGGGCGGCCCGCACCTCGCTGCCCCGGCTGGGCTTTTCCGAGCCGTTGAAGACCGAGCGGATGATCGTCGAACGGCGCATTTCCGCGGCTTGGAAGGACTTGCCGGGCGGACAAATTTTGGGCCCAACCTTCGATTACACTCATCGGCTTTTGGACCGCCGCTTGGCCGGCGAGCCCGTCCAAGCCGAGGACCGAAAAGAAGACCCAAGCGAATGCAAAAACCTTGTCGACGGCTCGCGCGCAGGCTCATGCGAAGACCCGGGCCAAGGCCCGAGCCAAGGCCCGGGCCAAAGTCCAGGCCCTGGCGAAGACGGCCGTCCGGCCTGGGCTGGTCCGGTGGCGGCCGGACCGGCCGGCCCGGCCGCTTCGGACCTTGAGAAGCCCATGGAGGTCGCGGCGGGGACTTCCGGGGCTTTTCGGCCCGAAGCGGCCGCCGCGCCCCGGGCCGCTCGCCCGGACAACGGTTTCGGCAGCTCAAAGGCTGACCTCGAGGCCGAAAGCGAGCTCGAAGGAGCTCTCGACGCCGACCTCAATGCCGACCTCAATGCCGATCTCAATGCCGATCTCAATACTGATCTGGCCGCCCTGCTCGGCGGCGGGATGCCTTCGGCGGCCTCCATTTTGACCTCCCAGGGCCTGCTGGAGGAGGAGCGGCCCGACGACCGTCCGCCGGGCGATCTGACCCGCGATCCGCCGGACTTTCCCCTGGACCGGCCCCTGAGGCTCCAAAGCCTCGCCCG
>JAISZC010000020.1 GCA_031269485.1 Deltaproteobacteria bacterium | reverse complement strand
ATACGCCGTGAGTTCCACGGTGTCAGTCTGTGGAGAGGAAGGCTCTGGCCTTGCGGGCAGTCACAAGGTGAAACCGGCCTCTATGAAGCAGAAAGTCAGCACCAAATCGGATGGTTAGAGTTGGATAGGTCTGACAGAACGGAGGCCGATCATTGTCCGACAAATCGTCGCCGTCCGCTCCGCCGGCCAAGCCGATTCTGCTGATCGTCTGCGGGGCCGTCCCAGTCCGCCTGGGCGTGGGCGAAACTTTCGCCGAAATGTTCATCCGGTCCGGCGGCCTGCGGCCGGAGCAGGCCTTGGTCGTCGACGCGATCAGAAAAGTTCCGCCGGCGTCCCTCGAAGACTTCGGGGCCGTGATCGTCACCGGCTCGCTGTCCATGGTCACCGACCGGACCCGCTGGAGCCTGCGTCTGGGCCGACGTCTGGCGCAGGCCATGGAGCTGGGCCTGCCCATCTTGGGCGTCTGCTTCGGACACCAGCTGCTGGCCCAGACCCTGGGCGGCCAAGTGGACTACCGGCCCCAGGGACCGGAAATAGGCAGTCACGTGGTGACCTTGACGCCCGCCGGCCGACGGGCGCCGCTCCTGCAGGACCTCCCGCCGAGCTTTCCGGCCCAGCTCTACCACAGCCAATCGGTGACGCGACCCCCCAGCCAAGCCGTCGTCCTGGCCTCCTCGGCCCACGACCCGCACCAGATCCTGGGCTACGGCCCCAACACCTTGACCTGTCAGTTTCACCCGGAATTTTCGCTCCAGGCCATGACCATCTTCGTCGACGATCGCCTCCGCTCCCGCCGACCGGACGAACCGGAGCAAATGGCCCTGCCGCTGGTGGACGCCCCCGAGTCCGCCAGCCTCGTCCCGCGCTTTCTGGCCCAAGCCCGTTCAGCCCAAGGACTGCGGCCGGACGGCCAGGCGTCCGGACCGCCCGAAACCCTCCCGTCCAAAGCCGGCCCGCGGCGGCCGCTTCGACCGACGACCGGCTCGTCCCGCGCCGTCCTCGCCTGATTTTTTATATCCTGTTTTTTTTCTTGCCTTTTCCGCTTCTTTGTGCAATCATGACTCCCAGCGTGAGGCGCCGCCACTGGCCAGACAAATTTCCAAACGGTCGATCTACCGTCGGCCATCTGGTCGCGGCACTTTTGCCGACGCGCTTATTCTCCATGTCGTCAGTTCCAGCGTTCGATCCCGCCTCTCGACGGACCCGGGATTTAGCAACTGACCTATCCGGGGCCGACTTTCAAGCCATGCCAACATTCCGCCAGACCGCCTCATTACGGCGACACCGCGACAAATTGACGAGTCTCCTGCCGACCGCCTCAACCCTATTCCTCAACCCTAGGTCGGGAGCCACTGGAGGTCTCACAGATTTGCCTTTTCATATGGGTGATCATGGCCCGACCTGACGGGGCCTTATTTTCGATTTCCGCCCTTTGAGGCTTCAGAGGGCTCGAACGCTTCACGGAGTATCACAGAACATGAAAACGATCTACGTCGGCAACCTGCCTTTCAGTTCCACCCAGGCCGAAATCAGCGAACTCTTCGGCCGGTTCGGCACTGTCCATTCCGTCAACCTGATCAGCGACCGGGAAACCGGCCGCCCCCGCGGCTTCGGCTTCGTCGAGATGGATCCCGACCAGGCCCTGGCGGCCATAGAGGCCCTCAACGGCACGGAGCTCGGCGGACGCAGCCTGAGGGTCAACGAGGCCCGGGGCCGCGAAGATCGCGGCCCCGGCGGTCGCCCCACCGGCGGCGGCTATCGCCGCGATTGACTGCCAGCCCCGCTCAGGCCGCGGCCTCTCGGCGAGGCCCTCAGCCTCGCCGACGGGCGGCGCCAGGCATAGAAACGTCTTGCGGCCGGTAAATCAAGATGGCTAATTTTTTTGTTGACCGCAAGAACGTTTTTCTCTTCCTGCTCCGTTCAGGTTGAGTTTTTTCATATTGTCGCGCCATCCAAAGTTCTGACGCCCCCACGCGCAAGCTTCGCCGTCAAAGGCGAGCCGCTTCGCCAAACGGGACCGCGGCCTGGGCCCCCTGCTCCCCCGAGCCGGGGGCCGGCTTTTTTTGGACCTTTTCTTTCGTCAACTTGGCCGGCCCGCCCCGCTTCGGCCTCCAGGCCGCCCCGGCCGGCGCCGCGAGCCCGCCCGAAAACCGACGGCCCCGCCAGAACCTCGGGCGGCTCTGGACTTTATGCCAGGTCTTGAGTACAATGCGGCCATAGAGAGGCGACGTCGCATTTGGCTCAGACCCCGCCCTCCGGCGCTCTTTTGGCGCGCCTTCGGCCCTTTCTTTCAGCCCGACGGGCCGCGGCGCCGCAGGCCAGCCGACCCGAAGCTTGACGGCGCCGCGGCCGACGGCCTCAAGCTTTTTTGACTTGACGCGTCCACTTTTTTCGGACCGCCGACCTCCAGCGCGTCCTTTTTCAGTCGGCCCAGTAGCCGGCGGACCCTGGCGCCCGTCAGGGGCCGACCAGGCGCCAGGCCGCCGCAAACTTTTGTGGAGACACCATGTCGGAAGAAGAACAGGTCACCAAAATCGACTCCCCGCCCGTCTCCAAGGAAAACGAGGGCAAATATCTGACCTTCCAGCTGGCCGAGGAAGGCTACGGCATCGGCATCCTCAAGGTCCGGGAGATCATCGGCATGCTGCCGGTCACGCCAGTGCCCCAGACTCCTCATTTTCTCAAGGGGGTCATCAATCTGCGCGGACAGGTCATCCCGGTGGTTGATCTGCGTCTGAAATTCGGACTGCCCGAAGAGGATTACACCGAGCGCACCAGCATCATCGTGGTGGAAGTCAAAGGCTTGACCAACAACATCCCCATCGGCATCGTCGTGGACACCGTCTCCGAAGTCATCAGCATCCAAGCCCGTGAAATCGAACCGCCACCAGCTTTCGGCTCGACCATCGACATGAATTTCATCTTAGGCATGGCTAAAACCGGCGACGGGGTTAAAATCCTCCTCAACATCGATTATGTGCTTTCGGCCGAGGAATTAGGGGCTTTATAAGCTTTGCGAACCTTTAAGCACCTAAAATTTTCAAAGCCCTGGTTTATAGAAAGGAATAAATAAATTATTTTTAAATTTTAAAACCGCGAACAGAACTGGGCTTAAGGCGTGACGAGGCGCATATTTCAAGCGCGGCGTTCCGTCGGACGCTAATCAAATGCTAATAGTCTCCCGCTGGCGGGTGCAGCCCTGTGAAATTGAAAAATTATTGATAAACGACGCAAAGTGACCCTGTTTCGGAGCGACTGAAACAGTCCGCTGGACCGGCGTAAAGCCGTCTCTTTCCATTTAGGCCATTGACAATTATCGGCTAATACTGTGCGCTCCGCTGATATAACACTGAATACCGCCAAGATAAAGACCTGACCAGACGATAGCCTAGTCTGAGTTAATAAATTTTCCTCTCTAAAAGCTAAAATTAGACGAAAATCTTAGAGAGTCTCATTCACGGCTTAAAACCTAAATTCTCCCATAAATGAAAAAAACTCAAACTCCAGCTGACAACAGCCTTCGCCAGGTCTCAATCAGCCTCGAAAATCGCCCTCAAACACTATTATTCATGACGTCAATATTAGTGACAATCTTAGACACGTTAGCGCGATACACATGATTTTTTAAAATATTATATAAACTTTACAACTAATGTCCTTTTTGATAATAATTTTAACGCAGTCGGGACATTCCACGCTGGCCATAAAACAATCCAAGGCCAAATTGAAGTTTTTGCTGCGGGCCCCTGGCGCGACCGCGTCGCGCCGGCTCAGGACTTGAACCCAACGCCGGCGGCTCTCCGCAGGCCGCCGCCACCCAGGACGCGGCCCGGCGCCTGCGGGCCCGGCAACCGTCCGCCGCAAAGGATCCGCCATGCCCCTTCGCACGCGCCGCCTTCTGGCCGCCCGCCTGTGTCTTTTGGCCTCCTTGGCCGTCGTCGTCGCGGCCTGCGCCCCCCGCTACGAATTCAAGCCCGTGCCCGTCAGGCCGATGGAGGGCTATCCCAGCCGCGTGGACCGCCCCGAAGCCCGCTTCGGGGCCTTGGCCTTCTACGATTCGAAGGAGCTGGTCAAAGTTTTCGGCTTCGATCTCAGGAGCGCCGGCGTCGTCCCCGTCCAACTGATGATCGAAAACCTCCTCGCCGACGCCCCCTTGCTCTTGATGGCCGCGCATTTGCTCGACGATCAGGGCCAGCTCTGGGAAGTGCTGCCTTCGGACGTGGTGTACCAGCGCATCAACGAGCACACCTCCGGCGGGCTCGCCGGCCATCAGGGCGTGCGGCGGACGCTGCTGTGGGGCCTCGCCGGCGCGGTGGCGGGCGCCGCCGTGGGCGTGGTCGCCGGCTCCAACGTGGGCGAGGCGGCCGGCAAAGGCGCCGCGGTGGGCGGCGCCTTGGGCGCGACCACCGCCATCGTCGGCTCGGAGCTGAGCTCCGACAACGCCGACGAAATTCAGCGCGACTTCTCCTCGCGCTCGCTTGACCACGCCGCCGTCAGTCCCGGCCAGACGACCTATGGTCTTTTGTATTTTCCGGCCGAAGCCTCCCGGCCCGTCAAGCTGACCATCCGCTACAAGGCCGGCGCCGACGAGCGGACCCTCGATCTTGCCCTCTGACCCGACGGCGCCAGGACGTCTGGGCCCGGGCCGGCGGCCGCGGACGTTCGAGCCGCCTGACGCGGCGGCGGGGTCGCCGCTTGGCGCGATCCCGCCGGCCAAGGCCGGACGAAACGCCAAGCCGGGCTCTTGGCCGGCCGCCTGGACGAGCGCGGCGCTGGGCTGGACCGGACGTCGCTTTCTGCGTTGGCTCGCCCGACGCGCCGACCAGGCCGCCTTCGCGGGCCGTCTGCTCCTGATGGGCCTGTGGGGCTTCAGCGGCGGCCGTCCGGCGCGCCGCCGCCTCATGCGGCGGCTCATTTTGGTCCAGGCCTGGGAGCTGCTGTCGAGCGCCTGCGCCCTTTCGCTGATCTTCGGCTTCATGACGGGCTTTTTGTGGACCATCATCTGGTTCGGCGCCTTGTCCAACGTGGGCGGGGTCTCGACGCTGGCGGGCCTGCTGGTCTCGGTTCAAGTCCAGGAAATCAGCCCCATCCTGACCATCATGGCCGTGGTGATGACCTACGGCGGCCCCATGGCCTTGGAGGTGGCCCTGCTGAAGGCCTCCGGCGATTTTCGGACCCTGGCGCTCATGGGCGTGCCGCCGGCCCACGCTGTGGCTTGGCCCCGGCTCATCGGCACGGTGCTGACCTTCCCGTCTCTGATGACCTTGATGAACGTGGCCGCCCTCTCGGGGGCCTATTGGGGCATCGTGCGGGCCATTGATCTGCCCCTCGTCGAGTTCGCGGCCGATCTGGCGACCAACGCCGAGCCTTTGAAGATCGTCATGTTGGGCGTCAAGTCGTTGCTGTGCAGTCTGGCGCTGTCGTTCTTCTGCCTTCACAAGGCCTTCGCCATTCCGGAAGGCGGCTTTCTGGCGGCCCCTCGGATCGCGCGCGGCGCCATGGCCGAAGCCTTCGTGTTCAGCGTGCTGGCCTCGGTGCTGGTGACCGTGCTTTATGACTCCGCCCCGTGACCGGGCGCCAGGCCGCGCCGCCGGAAAGGCCGGCGCCCAAGACCTGACGCCAAGCCGGGCTCAAGCTCAAAGGCGGCCTTCATGACCCCGCAGCGCCTCCAAGCGCCCAGGCCAGCGCCCGGCCCGGCGCCCAACCTGGCGTCCAGTCCGCCTCGCGAACCGGAGCCATCGGCGGAAAGCCGCCCGGCCGCCGGCCTGACGCCCGGCCCGAAGCCGGAGCGCCGTCCGGATCGCAGCCGGCGCTTTTGGGAGCTGTGGTCGGCGCTGCGAAAGCGGCGCCCGCCCAAGACGTCCTCCGGGGCCAACGAGAAGCCCGGCCCTCTCCCGCGCCCTCCAAGCCCTCACGACGGCCCAGGCGCCCCGAGGCCGGCCTCCGACTCGGCTCGCGCCGGCGAACTCGCCCGAACGCCTTCGACCGCCCCGCTTTTCTCGACTCAGGGCCTGCAGGCGACCGACTCGCGCGGCGAGCTGCTCTCCGTGCCCGACCTGCGCCTCGGCCCGGGCGACTCGGTCTTGGTTTGGCATGACGACCGCCGGCTGCTGGAAACGCTGGCGCGCCTCGCCGACGGCACGGCCGCGCCTCGGACCGGACGGCTTCGGTGGCGCGGCCGGCCGGGCCCCAATCTCGACGACCTCGTGGACGCGCTTAACTTCGCCAGAACCGTCGGCGCCTTCAACGGCGCCAGCCGCCTTTTGTCGCATTTCAACGCCCTTCAAAACCTGTGCCTCGAGTACGAGTATCACCACGGGGCCTTCGACGGCACGGCCCGGAAGCTGGCCTTGGAACGCCTCGCCGGCTTGGGCTTGACCGAGCTCGCCCGGACGCCCCAGTCCGCGCTCTCGTCCCGCGAGGCGTCCGCCTTGGCTCTGGCCGTCATCTTGGCCCGCCGGCCGAGCCTGCTGATCTTGGAGCGGCCGCTGCAGCTTCTGGGCCGGCCGCTGTTCGAGCGTTTGTGGCCGGCCGTCGCCGCCGAGGCGGCCGCCGGCGGACAAGCGATCCTGGCCTTGGACCTGTCGGCCGAACCCTATTCGAGCGGCTTTTTTCAATCGGTCGTCGCCTTGACGCCGGCCGTTCCGGGAGGCCCTCCGGCGCCATGAAGCTGCCTTACACCACGGCCGAAAAGCTGGCCGGCTTTTTTCTCTTCGTCTGCTTCGGGCTGGCCGCCGCGGGCTTGACCATCGTCGGCCTGGGCCAGGACTGGTTCCGCAGCTACGCCGACTACTTCGCCCTGTATCAGGAAGGCTACGGCCTGCTGCCCGGGGTCAAGGTCAAGTTTCTGCGCACCGACATCGGCCGGGTGGTCAGCCTGGAAATCACCGAAACGAACCAGGTCAAGATCCACCTGACCGTCAGAAGCGAATTCGCCCGACACATCAAAGGCGACAGCCAAGCCAACATCAAAAGCCCCACCCTCATCGGCAGCGAGTACATCGAAATCATGCCAGGCTCGGCCCAAAGCCTGCCCATTCCCTTAGGCGGCCAAATCCCGGCCGTGGAGCCCAAGACCATCGACGACGTCCTGGCCGCCTTGCAGCTCGAAGACAAGCTCAAGCAGATCGAGGCGATCATGGGCAACATCAACAGCCTGACCTATCAAATTCAGGATCCCCAAGGGCCCATCCTGGGGACCATGGACAACATCAGGCGCATCACCGGCCAGGTGGCCGCCGGCGAAGGCTCCTTGGGCGGCTTGGTGACCCGCGAGGAGGCTTATCAGGAAATCATGGCGATGCTGCGGGAGATGCGGGGGGTCAGCGAGAGCCTCAACTCCTCGGCCGGCGCCTTCAACGCCCGCCTGCCGGAGCTGACGGCCAAGATCGACCTCATCCTCAGACAGGTCGAGCTGGGCACGCGCTCCCTGCCCGAAGTGGCCCGCGGGGCCCGAGAAGGCCTGCGGGACGTCGATCAGGTGCTCGACTCGGTCAAGCGCAATTTTTTGATCCGCGGCAACCTCGCGCCCGATCGGCCGCCCGAGGCCTTGACCCGCCCGGCCAGGGAGGGCCGGCCATGAGGACGCCGGGCGCGGCCGGACCGCGCGAACTGGCCACGACGTCGAGCCGGCCGGCCCTGGCGGCCGCCCTCTCGCCCGACTGGCCGGCGGCCCTTTTCTTGACCCGGCGGCGACAGGGCCGGCGAGCCGGCCTGCGGCCGGCCCTGGCGACCGTCTTGGCGGCCGTGCTGGCGACCGTGCTGCTGGCCGCCTGCGGGCCCATGCCGCCCCAAGACCCCTTTCACCTGGCCGAAGCAAAGGACGCCTTGGGCCGGGGAGCGCATTGGTATCAACGGGGCTGCCACGCCGAGGCGGTCCGCTTTTTTCAAAACGGCCTTGAAGAGGCCCGCTTGGCCGACGACGTGCCCCTGATCGTCAAAAGCCTCAACGCCTTGGGGGCGGCCCGTCTGGGCCAAGGCGCCCTGAGCCAGGCGGCCTCGGCCTTGGAGCAGGCCTGCGCGCTCTCGGCCGCCGAGCCCGGCCGGCCGGAGCTCGACAGCGTCCTGGGCAACTTGGGGCTGTTGGCCCTGCTGGCCGGACGAGCCCAGGACGCGGAAGATTTTTGGCGTCAGGCCCAGGCCGAGGCCCAGGCGCAAGGCCGCGACCAGACGGTTTATTTGTGCAACCTGGCCCGCCTGGAACTCTCCGCCGGCCGCGAGGCGGCTTTTCGGGCCCAGGCCGAGCTGGCCCTGGCCGCGGCCCAAACCCCCGGCGTCCCCGCGGCGGTCCGGGCCGACGCCCTGAATCTGGCCGCCCAGGCGGCTCTCAAGCAGGGGCGCCTGGACCAGGCCGAGACGCTGGCTCAGGCGGCTCTGGCGCTGGACCGCGAGAGCGAGAATCAGACGGGCCTGGCTCAGGATTTGGAGACGCTGGCCGACATCCAAGGCCAAACCGGCCGAGTCGCCGAGGCGGCCTTGAGCCTGGACCGGGCTTTCTACCTGCGGGCGGCGCTGGGCGATCGGGCCGCCTTGGAACGGACGCTGAAACGTCTGACCCAGAGCTCGCGGAGCGCCGGCCTGCCCAAAAGCTTGGCCCCCTACCTGGCTGTCTGGCGCGACCCGGAGCTGTTCGACCCCATCCGGCGAGGCTGCCCCTGAAGGCCCAAAAAGTTTAGAACGCCTTATCGGCGCTCACGCTCGTTGGCGCAAACAGCTTGCGGTCACGCCGCCAAATCTCAAATTTCTTAGGCTGGGAGAAATAAAGCTCGCCCCATTGTTCGACCGCCTACAACGCTAGCCACTTTATAGACAGTCACATTTTTTAATAAAGTTT
>JAISZC010000008.1 GCA_031269485.1 Deltaproteobacteria bacterium | reverse complement strand
CCGAGCGGGCCTTGGCCGAGCTGATCAGGCGCAGCGACAGCGTTTTGACCGCGCCGGGGCAAGCTTCGGGCCAAGCTTCGGGTCAAGCTTGGCGCCTCGATCTGACCTGGAGGCCGGAGTCCAAGGCGCCCGATCGCTCAATCGCCGGCTCAAGCGTCGCCTCAAGCCTCGCCTTTGGGGCCGCGGCCGGCGGCGGACGCCGCCGCGGCGGCTGGGCCGACGAAACGCTCCACGAGGCCGTCGGCGAACTGCTCGACGTCCTTGACCGGCCCGGCGAGATGATGAACCTCGACGGCAACGACCTCCGAACCCTGCTGCGCCGTCGGGGCCTGGCCGCCGTGGGCGCCGGCCAGGCCGAAGGCCCGGGCCGCGCCGCCGAAGCCCTGCGGCGGGCGCTGTCCGCCCCGCTCATGGCCGAGGCCGCCGTGGGCGAGGCCGCGGCCGCCTTGGTCCGCATCTCGGCGGGCCCGGATCTGCTGCTTGACGAATTTGCGGCCGTCAACGAGACGGTGGCCGACCTGCTGGCGCCGGAGGCGGACTTGTTTTCGAGCGTCACCGTGGACGAGGAACTGGGCCGTCGCGGAGCGCTGAAGGTCGTCGTCATGGCCGCGGGCTTGGGCGGCTGGCGGCGGTCCGCCGGTCCGGACGTCGCCGCTCGTCGGCCCGTCGAGGCGGTCGTCGAGCCGGCTGTCGAGGCGGCCGTCGAGCCGGACCGGAATTTGGGGACGCGTTCGGGCCAAGCGCCGGGCCAAAAGCCGGTCCAAGAGCTGGTCCGAGAGCCGGTCCGAGAGCCGCTCCGAGACGAGGAGCGAGACGCGGCTGGAGAATCGATCCGAGATTCGTTTCAGGCGCCGCTTTCCGAAACGGCCGCCGAAACGGCCGTCAAAGCGCCCCCAAGCTTGGCCCTGGAGGCGACCTCTGATTTGGCCCCGGCGTCCGCCGCGGTTTTTGGCGCGGCCTTCGAGCTGGCCCTGGAGGCCAGCCGCCGCCGTCGACGGCGGCGGCGCGCGACCGGCCTCGTCGTCGGAGGCCGCCGCCGCGGCGACGGGGGCTGCGGTCCGCGGCCCGAGTTGACGCTGGTCCGTCCAGGGGCCGGCGATCGGAGGGCCGATTGAGAAAAATTCAGCGAGACAGTCAACAAGGTCCGGCGAGACGACGAGCTTGTCTCCCGAAACCCAAAGAGGAGCGCGTAATGCACGAAATTGCGGAACCAGCGCAGGAAGGCGACCGGAACAATTACTCGATCGCCGTGGTCGGCATCGGAGGCTGCGGCAACAACGCCGTCACGCACATGATCAATCGAGGTCTGGCGGGTCCCAACTTCGTGGCCGTCAACAGCGACCTGCAGGACTTGCACCGCTGCCTGGCGCCGCAGAAGGTCCAAATCGGCGTCAAAAGCGCCGGCGGGCGAGGCTGCGGCGGCGATCCCGCCCGGGGCCGCCTGGCGGCCGAGGAGGATCTCGACGTCCTCAAAAAACGTCTGGCCGGCGCCGAGATCGTGTTCGTCGCCGCTGGCTTGGGCGGCGGGACCGGGACCGGCGGCGCCCCGGTGGTGGCCGAGGCCTTGTCCAGGCTTGAGGAGCCGCCGGTGGTCGTGGGCGTGGTCACGCTGCCCTTCAATCACGAGCGGAGTCGCCAGGCGTTGGCCTCCAAGGCTCTCGCCGAGCTCGTCAAGCACTGCAGCTGCGTCATTCCCGTGCCCAACTCCAAGCTCTACCAGGTCAATCCGCGGGGCACACTCCTGGAGTGCCGGGCCATGGCCGACGACGTGCTGCTGCGGGCCGTCGCCAGCCTCACCGAAGTCATGGAGCGGCCGGGAGTCTTCGGCAACCTCGATCTCAACGACGTCCGGGCGGCCTTCAAGCATCGCGGGCAGGCCATCATGGGCTACGGCCAGGCCACGGGCGAGCGACGGGCGCTGAAGGCCCTCAAGCAGGCCATCGAGAGCCCGCTTTTGGCCGACATCTCCATTCGCGGGGCCCGGAGCATCATGGTCATCATCACCTGCGACAGCAACCTCAAGCTCGAGGAGCTCCTGGCCGTCAACGAGGAGCTCGTGGCCTTGGCCTCGACCGACGTCGAGCTCTTCGCGGGCGTGGCCGAGGACGAGTCCTTGGCTCAGACCGGGACCATCAAGGTCACCGTGCTGGCCTCCGGCCTGATTTCCAGCGCCGAGGAGGAGCCCATCGATTTGGTCATCGAGCCCGAGCCGGCGATCTTGGTGGCTTCCGAATCGCTCGCGGACGACGAGACCGGCTTGGACCTCGGGGCCATCGTGGAGGGCGTGCCGCTGACGGGCGAAGTGGCGGCCAGCCAAGACGCGGCGCTGGAATTCGAGCTCGACGAGGAGTTTGGGGAATTGGAGGAGGATTTGGCGGAAGGGCTCGAGGAGGAGCTGGAGGACGGGCTCGAGGAGGAGCTGGAGGGCGGCCTCGAGGAGGAGCTGGAGGAAGAGCCGCCGCCGCCGCCGCCGCCGCCGTTGCGGGTGGTGAAGCTGCTTGACTGCGGTCAAGGCCTCCAGGGACGCAAGCTGTCGATCGTCAAGCGTTGAGGACGGCCAGGCGAGCCGCGGGCTGCGCGCGTCAGACGCCTGGCCCGCGGCCCAGGCCCGCCACGGAGTTCAAGGCGCCTGGGGTCTTTCTATAAACTGTGCCTTAATACCAATTTATGTCAAATAAGCATTATAACCCGACAATAGTCCTGGTTTAATGGTGGAGAAATATATGACTGACATTATTGAACCCATCGAACCCCTGGAAAGCGCCCTGCAGAACCTGCATTCGATTAAAGTGTTCGGCATTGGCGGCTGCGGCAACAACGCCGTCAACCACATGATTCAAAGCGGCTTGAGCGGGCCGATCTTCGTGGCCGCCAACAGCGATCTGCAGGACCTCAACCGGTGTCTGGCCCCGATCAAGATCCAGGTGGGCGTCAAGTGCACCCGAGGCCTGGGCTGCGGCGGCGATCCCGAAATGGGCCGCCAGGCGGCCGAGGAGGACATTGACGTCGTCAAGGAGCAGCTCGAGGGCGCCAACATCGTGTTCATCACCGCCGGCCTGGGCGGCGGGACAGGCACCGGCGGGGCGCCGGTGGTGGCCGAGGCCCTTTCGCGCCTCGACAATCCGCCTTTGGTGGTCTCCGTGGTCACCATGCCCTTCAATCATGAGCGCGGGCGGGTCAAGCTGTCCGAAAAGGCCTTGCGGGACTTGACCAGGCACAGCAACTGCGTCATCACCGTCCCCAACGCCAAGCTCATCAAGGTTTTGCCCCACGGCACGCTCAAGGAGTGCCGGGCCATGGCCGACGACGTGCTGCTGCGGGCCGTCTCCAGCATCACCGACATCATCCAGCGGCCCAGCGAGTTCAACAATTTGGATTTTTCCGACATCCGCGAGGCCATGGCCGAGCGCGGCCAGGCCATCATGGGCTACGGCCAGGCCGAGGGCGAAGGCCGGGCCTTGAAGGCTCTCAAGCAGGCCATTTCGAGCCCGCTGATCGCCGATTTGTCCATCAAGGGCGCCAAGAGCATCCTGGTCAACATCACCGCCGACTCGAACCTGCGCATGGACGAGTTCATGAGCGTCAACGAGGCCCTGGCCCAAATGGCCTCGGCCAACGCGGCCTTCTTTTCGGGGGCGGCGGTGGACGAAAGCTTGGCGAAGTCCGGCGTGCTGAAGGTGACCGTCTTGGCCTCGGGGCTGGTGCCCGGCGAGGTCGAGCCGATCGACGTCGGCCTGGCGGCCGAGCCCATGGCGGCCGATCCCGAGCCGGTCTCGCTCGGCTCGAACAGGGGCCCGCAAGGCTCGTCGGCCGGCCCGCCGCCGGTCGCGTCCGGCGGCCAGAGCCGTCCAGGCGGCCAAGCGCCGCGTCAAGCCGTCCAGCCGGTTCGGACGGCCCGGCCGCGCCAAGCGGGCCAAACGGGCCAGCTGGGCCAAGCGGGCCAGCCGGTTCGGACGGTCCGCCCGGGGGACCCGGCGGCCCGCACGTCTTCGAGTCCGTCGCCGAGCCCGTCGCCGACAAGGGTTTTTCAAGCCCGGCCGGCGAAGGTCGCGCAGATCGACCCCGCGCCGTCGCCCGCGGCGCTTCGGCTGACGACTCCGCAGCCCGCGGCGCCTCGGACGGCGACCCTGCAGCCGACGGCGCCTCGGCTGGCGACCCTGCAGCCGGCGGCGAGCCGGACGGCGACCCTGCAGCCGGCGGCGAGCCGGACGGCGACCCTGCAGCCGGCGACGTCTCGGCCGACCGAGTGGGAGGCCGCGGAGCAACCGGCCGCTCTGCGGAGCCTCTGCGGTCAAACCAGAGTTCGAGCCAACGCCACGTTTTATTCGAAATACGAGGAAAACAGCTCCGTCGATCCGATCAACGGACGGCCCAATTTGTACGATTGGCCCCCGTTCATGAAAGGTCCGGCCAGCTGATTGGCTCGCCCGGTCGTCAAAGGCCAGCCGCCGACTCGCCGCGAGCTGCTGGACGCCGAGGGCTTCGTCGGCCCTCGGGACCCCGGGGGCCGGCTCTCGGTGGCCCTCGTCTGGCCGGGGACCTACCGCTCGGGCATGTCGGCGCTGGGCTTCATGTGGGTCTACGGCTATCTCAACGGCCGGCCCGACGTCTTGGCCGAGCGCTTTTTTCTGCCGCCAGGCCAGCCGGCCGCCAGCCGTCTGGTCTCGCTGGAAAGCCGGCGGCCGCTGGGCGATTTCGACCTGATCGCCGCCTCGCTGACCTTGGAAAACGACTACTGGCTGCTGCCGCGAATGCTGAGCTGGGCGGGGCTGGCCCCCGAGCGGCGCCGGCGCGACGGCGGACCGCTGGTCTTGGCCGGCGGGGTGGGCGTTTGGAGCAACCCCTGGCCGCTGATGGACTTCGTCGATTTGGCCCTGATCGGCGAAGGCGAGCTTCAGTGGCCGGCGCTGGCCGACCTGCATCGGCGGCGGGATTTTTTGACCTTGGACCGCCGCGGACGATTGGAGGCTTTGGCCGCCGAAGTCCCCGGGGCCCTGGCCCCGGAACTGCTGAGCGCCGAGGAGCTCTCGGGGGCGGCTCGGCCGCCGGCCGTCGCGCCGGCCGTCGTCCCCTGGCCTTTCCGGCCCGATCAGGGACCGCCGGTCTCGCCGGCGATCACGCCCTACGCCGAGTTCGCCCGGACCGCCCTGGTCGAGATCAGCCGGGGCTGCCCCTGGGGCTGCCGTTTTTGCCTGGCCGGCTTTCTGTATCGGCCTCACAGGATTTGGCCGCTGGAGGCCATTTTGGCCGCCTTGGCCCCCTTCCGGCGCCCCGGCGGCCGGGCGGGGCTGGTCAGCTCGGCGGTGGCCGAGCATCCCGACCTCGACGCGCTGCTGGAGATTTTGCACCAAGAGGGCTTGACGGCCTCCTTGTCCTCGATGCGGCTGACGGCCGTCACCGAGAAGCTGGCCCGGCGCCTGGCCCAAGGCCGGCTCCTGGGCTTGGCGGTGGCCCCCGAGGGCGCCACCGCCGAACTGCGAGCCGCGGTCAACAAAAACCTCGACGAGGAGGAGATGGTGGCCGGGGTGCGGCTGCTGGCTCTGGCGGGCCTGAGGCGGCTGAAGCTGTATTTTCTCCTCGGTCTGCCCGGCGAAACCGACGACGATTTGGAGGCCATGGCCGCCTTGGCCGGCCGCCTGCATCGGGCCAGCCGCGTCGGCCGCGGCGGCCGCGGCGGGCCACTTTTGGCGGTCTCGGCGGCCAATTTCACGCCCAAGCCCCACACGCCCCTCGAGGAGGCCGCCTTGCTGACCGAAGAAGAAATGCGGCGGCGCGGGCGGCTTTTGACGGAACACTTTCGGCGTCTCAGCCTGGGGCGCGACCGGATCGAGCTGCGACTCGATCCGCCCCGCTGGAGCCTCATCCAGGGCCTGCTGGCGCGGGGCGGGCCGCAAAGCGGGGCCCTGGTGAAGGCCTTGGCCGACTGCGACGGGCGCGCGGGGCCCGCTTTGGCCGCCGTGGGCTACGAGAGCTCGTGGCCCGTTCATCGGCCGTGGGAGGGGCCCAAGCCGTGGCGGGCGACGGCGCCGGCCGTCGGCTGGGCGGCCTTGGAAAGGGAAAAGGCGTTGGCCGAGTCCCGGACGCTGACGCCGCCGTGTCCGGCCGAGTTGGGCTGCGGCCGCTGCGCGGCCTGCGGCTCGGAGAAGGCGGAGACGCCGCGAGCCGCCAAAGAGCTCGGTTGAGGCGCAATGGAGGCGCGGCCGAGGCGCAATTCCGGCGCGGCTGAGGCGCGATTGGGGCTTGATGTTCAAGCTGGTCAAGCCGCCGCCAAAATGATAAATTGACAGGGAGGTTTTGAGGTGGCCCGCGAAGAGCTGCTGGACGCCGTGGGCGGCCTGATGATGCTCAGCTGGGAGGGCCGGGAGCTCGACGAGGTTCTGACCCTGATCCGGACCTTCCGACCCGCCGGCGTCATCTTTTTTGAGCGCAATTATCCCGCCGGCGGCCCGGAGGCCTTGCGGGAGATTTTGGGCCAAGCTCAGCTGACCGCCCGCGGCGAGCTGGGCCGGCCGTTGCTGACGGCCATCGACTACGAGGGCGGGAGCGTCAAGCGCCTGCCGCCGCCCTTCCGGCGGCCGCCCGCCGCCCGCAAGCTGGCCCGAGAGGGTCCGCAGGCCGTCGAGGCCGCGGCTCAGGCCGCCGCCGCCGAGCTCAATGGCTGCGGCTTCAACCTCAACTTGGCGCCGGTGCTGGACGTCGGCGGAGCCGACGGTCCCTTGGGCTCGCGGACCTTCGCCGAAGACCCGCAGGCCGTCGCGGCCTGCGGCCTGGCTTGGCTGCGGGGCTGCCGGCGGGGCGGCGCGCTGGCCTGCGGCAAGCATTTTCCGGGCTTGGGGCCGGCCAAGCTCGACACCCACGCCGAACTGCCGACGGTGGAAGGCGATCGGGAAAAGCTGGCGGCGGGCCTGGCGCCCTTCCAGGCCCTCGTCGCGGCCGGCTTGAAGCTGATCATGACCAATCACGCCTTCTACCCCGGCCTGGACGCCCTGAGGCCGACGACCTTCTCGCCGCTGGCGGTGGGGCTGCTCAAGGACGACTTGGGCTTTGAGGGCTTGACTCTGTCGGACGACTTGGGCATGGGGGCCGTGACTGGCCGCTGGTCCTCGGCGCAGGCCGCGGCCGAGGCCGCGGCGGCCGGGCACGATTTGCTCTTGGTCGGACGAGGGGCGGAGACGGCGCTGGCCTCGCGGGAGGCGTTGCTGGCGGCCGTCGAGGCTGGCCGGCTGACCGCCGAGCGCTTGGCCGACGCCCGCCGCCGGCTGGAAAGAATTTGGGCGGCCCTGGCGACCTTGGAGGTTCATTAGGCCTGGCGGCCTTGGATGCTCGGCGGCCTTGGGGGCCGGCGGGCTTTGGATGGCCGGCGGGCCTTGGGGGCCTGGCGGCTTTGGCTGGCCTGGTGGCCTTGGGGGCCGGCGGGCCTTGGGGGCCTGGCGGCTTTGGCTGGCCTGGCGGCCTTGGATGGCCGGCGGGCCTTGGGAGCCTGGCGGCTTTGGCTGGCCTTGGGGGCCTGGCGGCTTTGGCTGGCCTGCTGGCCTTGGATGGCCTGGCTGCCTTGGATGGCCAGCTGGCCTTGGTGGCCTGGCTGCCTTGGGGGCCGGCCGGACGTGGAGGCCGTGGTCCGCGGCGCGAGCAGGCCGGGACCGGCGAAGACAATCTCATTTTCGTCCTTGCGGGCGGCGTCAAGGAGAGCGGCGCGGTGGATCATACCTACCTCTTCCAGCCCGGCCTGTGGTCGGTCGAGGGCTCCTTTTATGACCGTCAGGAGGGCCGCCATCGCCAAAGCGGACAGCTGGCGGTGATTCACGAGCCTGATTTGTGGACGATCGACAGTCAGATCAACGTCTCCGGCCAAGACGTCCGGGACTTTCTGACCCGCTACGAGGTGACGCCCTTCAAGCCTGGGGCGGCCCACACCGAATGGAAGTCCCTAAGCGGCGGGCCGGAGCCCATCTTCGGGCTGTTCGTGGTCGTCGAGGATTGTCTGATGATGCCCTGGCAGTCCCGCTCCGGCCTTTACTGGGGACAGGAGGTCCTGGCCCGGCTGGGGCCCGACGAGTATTTGTCCCGAGGCTTCGCCTTCATCAAGGACGAGAAGGCTTCGTCTTGGGCGGTCAAGCTGACCAGGCAGGGCGCCGCCGAGGAGGCGCCCGAGGGGGAAGGCCAGTGAGCGCGAAAGAGACGGGCCAGCCGGCCGGACGCTGGCTGGTGGCCATTGTTCTGATTGCGCCGGCGGTGACGGCCGCCTTGTGGCCCAACAAGCTGTTCATTCTCGCCTTGACGGCGGCGCTGGGCACCTTGGCTTGGCGCGAGTTTTCGGTCAATCTTCTGGGTCGCCAGCTCAAGGGCCTTTTCGCGCTGGCCTTGGTCGGCCTTTATCTGACCCTGGCCGGGGCGGCCTTTTTCGGCCCCGACGGCCAGTTGGCCGGCCTGACGGTCGCCCTGGCCCTGGGCGGCTTCTACCTCATGAAAATCCTCACGCCCGAGCGCGGCCCGGCGGCCGTCAACTTGCTGGGCCGCTACGTCATGGGCCAGCTGTATTTGAGCTTTTTGCTCAGCTTCGCGCTGCTCGTCAAGCAGCTCGACCGCGGCGGCTACTGGCTGCTGTTCGTGATGCTGGTCACCGCCCTGGCCGACACCGGCGCCTATTACGCGGGCTCCCGGCTTCAGGGGCCCAAGC
The DNA here is from genome assembly GCA_031269485.1 of Deltaproteobacteria bacterium. Classification (GTDB taxonomy): domain Bacteria; phylum Desulfobacterota; class Desulfarculia; order Adiutricales; family Adiutricaceae; genus JAISZC01. The sequence continues at coordinate 986 of JAISZC010000008.1, read as the reverse complement.
TCTATCCCAAAATCAGCCCCAAAAAGACCATTTCGGGCCTCCTGGGCGGCTGCCTGGCGGCCGCGGCCTCCGGCGCCCTTTCGGCGAACTACCTGCCCGGCCACGAGTGGACCACTCTGGCGGCGCTGGGCTTTTTCCTGGGCCTGTGGGGCACGGCGGGCGACTTGTTCGAGTCGGCCGTCAAAAGGGCCATGGGCCTCAAGGACACCTCCAACATCCTCCAGGGCCACGGAGGCGTCTGGGATCGCCTCGACTCGCTGCTGTTCAACCTCCCGCCCGTTTATTTCTTCGTCAACTACGTGACCTGGCCGTAAGGGCCGTGACCGCGCCGCGGAAATTGGCCGTCCTGGGCGCCACCGGCTCCATCGGCTGCAGCGCCCTGAGCTTGGCCTGGTCCTTTCGGGACCGCCTGCAAGTCACGGCCTTGGCCGGTCATCGGAACGTGGGGCTTCTGGCCGAGGCCGTCCGGCGCTTTCGCCCCGCGGCCGCGGCCGTGGCCGGCGAAGTCGAACGCCGGGCGCTGGCGGAGCTTTTGTCCGATTTGCGCCGGCCCCCGGAGATCCTCATAGGCCCCGAAGGCCTGGTCTCGGCGGCGGTCGATTTCGGGGCCGAGACGGTCGTCTCGGCCGTGACGGGCGCGGCGGGCCTCCCGCCGACCTGGGCCGCGGTCGTCGGCGGCCTGACGGTGGCCTTGGCCAACAAAGAAAGCCTGGTGCTGGCCGGCGAGCTCGTCATGCCCTTGGCCGGCGAGCGGCTGCGGCCGGTCGACAGCGAGCACTCGGCCGTTTTTCAGGCCTTGGGCGGCGTATTGCGGCGGCCGGATCTGCGACGGCTGATCTTGACCGCCTCCGGCGGGCCCTTTCGGGGCTGGAGCTCGGCGCGGCTGGCCGCCGTCGGCCCCCGCGAGGCCCTGAGGCACCCGACGTGGTCCATGGGGCCCAAGATTTCCTGCGACAGCGCCACCCTCATGAACAAGGGCCTGGAGG
>JAISZC010000195.1 GCA_031269485.1 Deltaproteobacteria bacterium | reverse complement strand
CATATCATAATGAACAAATAGTTGACTTTATGGTTGAAAAGCGCGTTTGGGACTGGGGAGAAAAGGGCCACCTCAACCTGAGAGCTGAAATCAACAACGTTTTTGACGCTTACGACTTGGCCTACCTTAACTACCCCGGCCCTGGCCGCAATTTTTACGTCGGCTTAGGTTACGAGTTTTAAGTCGCCGCCAGGGCGTCGACGGTCGGCCGCGCCCCTCGGAGTCCAGCATGGCCGCAGGGCCGGCGAAACCAGTGAACCCGCGCAATGACTCAATAGGGCGGCGCCGCTCCAGGCCAAAACAGGTCTTGGGCGGCGCCGCCCGCTTTGCGGCGCCTCCCCGGCCGAATTCGGCCGAACTGCAGAACCTGCCTTGCCGCTTTCGCCGTCAGCCGCCGCTTCCAGCGCCGTTTCCGGCCGGCTGACCGGTCTTTCTAACGTATCGCCCGCCTCCATTATCTCATTTTTCTTGTGACTCCCCTGCCCCCGCTTGACGAACCTGCCCTCTTCGCGGCCGTTGGCCGACCGGAGCCGGTTGGCCATAAATATTTTCGCCAGCCCATCTTGACAGCTTGACTGCCAATTATTACTTTTTTCTCATTGACGACCAGCAATCGACAGCCCTGCCTCAAACCTCGGCCTGGCCCGGACGTGCCGGCGGACGCCCACGCTCCTCCACCATCATTTCGGCCGCCGCCATTCGAGGTGAAACCGCTTTCCCCCAGCGCCGCCCAGGGCGCAAAATCCGACGAAAGTTGCCGTCCTTCAGTCCGTTGATCGTCATGCGCCAACCTCCCTTTAACCTTGGCGGGACAAATAATGCCTTGACAACCGCGTTAAAAGTTGCCGATTCCGAGCCTGTCCTGGTTGTTCGGACCATGATCAAGCTTGAAAGCCAGGCCCTATTGCCGCCGCTCAACAGGCCGGCGAGACCGGACGCCGGCCCGAAGCCGGCCGCAGACCTGGCCGTCGGTCGCAGCCGGGTCGCCGAAGGCCGCCAGACGGCCAAGAAGGCCGACGGCTGGCTCCAGCAGTTCGCGAGCGCAAAAGAGCCTGCCGCCCGCTCCGCGCCGGATCGTCGCTGACCGCCGCCCGCCGGCCGTTCGAGCAGATCGGCCGTCGCTCTCGAACCGTTGCGGGCTCAGGTCGCCCTGGTCCCCTTCGCCGCCAAACTTGCCAAGCGCCTGGTTCTGGCCGATCGGCCTCGGCGCGGCCAAGGCCGAAACAATAAGCCGAGTTGCGGCAGGCGCCGGCGACCGCCAGAAATTGGCGTCGTCTCCTTGCGGCGGACGGTTCGGGCCGTCGAGCCTCGAAAAAGGCCGCCGCCGGACGGCCAAAAAAATTTTATTTTTTTTGCCAGCCTATCTTGACAGTTCAACTGGCAGTGATTACAATATCCGCAGGACCGAAATGATGCGAGCCTCCGAAGAAGACAGTCAACTTTCAGGGGAGCGACGTTACGGCGACGTCCCAACTCCCGCCGGCCGGCCGCCAGCCGTCTTTTCGCCGACCAGGAGGACCTGATGATGATTTACGAAACCAGCCTCGAGAGCTACAGCGGCGACCGGATCTCCCTCAAGTCGGTCGCGGTCAAGGGCTGGCTCGAAGGGCTGCGGCTCAACGTGACCCTCAAGCAGCTCTACCGCAACGAAACGGGCCGCAACTTGGAAATCGTCTACACCTTTCCCTTGGCTTACGACGCCGAGCTGATGGGCCTGAAGGTCAAGCTCGCGGACCAAGAGCTCGACGGGGTGGTTTTGGAGAAAAAGACGGCCGAAAGACGCTACGAAGAGGCCATCGACGAAGGCGACAGCCCTGTCATGGTGACCGAATCGTCCCGAGGCCTTTACACCATGAATCTGGGCAATCTCAAAAGCGGGGAAGAGGCCGAGATCGAATACGAGTACGCCCAGCTGCTGCGCTTTCACAAAGATCAGATCCGCGTGGTCATTCCCACCGTGGTGGCGCCGCGTTACGGTGATCTCCATAAAGCCGGCGAGCTCAAGGCCCACGAGTCGGTCGGTTCCAATTATTTGGCCCAATACCCGCTGGCCCTCGAAATCGATCTCGTCGGCGAGGCGGCCAAGGCCAGGGTCCAGTGCCCCAACCACAAAATCATCGTCCGAACCTACGAAAACCGCCTCACGGTGGAGCTCGAGCCCGGCGCCCAGCTGGACCGGGATTTCGTGCTGAACCTCGACGGCTTGGCCGGCCGCTCCTTCGCCTCCGCCGTCCAGGACGGCGAGGAATGGGTCGTCGCAGCCGGCTTCCACCCCAAGATGGCCGTGGACAAAGGTCCGGCGGCCCTGAAGATCTTGGTGGACTGCTCGGGCTCCATGGAAGGCCCCAGCATCGCCATGACCAAAAGGGCCCTGGGCTTCGTCGTGGATCGGCTCAACGCCGGCGACTGGGTCTCCTTCAGCCGCTTCGGCAACCAAGTGGCTCACGTCAGCCGCAAGCTGCTCAAGGTCACGCCCAAAAGCGTCCGGAGCCTCCTGCAGCTCATCGACGAAACCGAGGCCGACATGGGCGGCACCGAACTGGCCGGAGCCCTGGAGTCCACTTTGGCCCTGCCCTGGCCCGACGAAGCCCCGGCCAACCGGGCCTTGCTCCTCGTCACCGACTGCGAGGTGGCCGGCCTCAAGGGGCTGGTCGAGGCGGCGGCCGGCGGCGGCACGCGGATCTTCTCGCTGGGCGTGGGCTTGAGCCCGGTGGAGAGCCACCTGCGACGGCTGGCCGAGGCAACCGGCGGGGCCGCGGAATTCGCCGGCCCCAACGAGGACGTCTCGGCGGCGATCATGAGACTTTTCCACCGTCTCCACACCGCGGCCGCCGACAGCTTCGAGATCGACTGGGGCGCCGAGGTTCTCTGGCGCGTCAAAAGCCCCCTGAGCCTCTTCGACGCCGAAACCGTCCACCTCTTCGCCGGCCTCAAGGCCAAGCCGGCCCAAGCCCCGGTTCTGTCCTGGCGCAGCGGCGACGAGCGCTTCGAGGCGCGGGCCGAGGAGCTGACTTTTTTTGAAGACGCCGTCCTGCCCCGCCTGGCCGGGGCCGTCCGCTGCCGCGAAACCAACGACCGCGAAGAGGCCCAGGCCTTGGCCCTCAAGCACCGGCTGACCGGGCCGTGGACCAACTTGTTTTTGGTCCGCCGGCGCTCCGAAAAGGCCGAAGGCATCCCCCTGCTCGAAAACATCCCCCAGATGCCGGCCGCCGGCTGGGGCGGATTCAAATATGGGGATAAATTTGCTGGGGCGCTGATGAAGCTCCGCGTTCCTGGCATGGGCGCCGCCAAAAAACGCGCCAACGCGGCATGTTATTTGAGACACCCCGCGGCATGTCGTTCGCTACCCTTGCTATCCTACGATTCGGCTCCGGACGATGCGGTGGACGCCTCAAACGCAGCCCAAATGCGCCCGGCTGCCCCAAGGTCGCCCAGCATGCCCGCGTACCCCGCGGCCAAGGCGAGCAAGCTGACGGCGACGCGCCTCGCGGCGTTGACGGCGGCTCTCGAGAAGGCCGTCGAAGCCCGCGAGCCGGCCCAGTCAGCCGGCGACGGCGTCTGGGCGAGCGTGGCCGGAGCGCCCGAGGTCGACGCTTTTCTGGGGCCCCTTTTCCGCCAAAAGGCCCAGGAGCTGGCCGACCGGACCGGCCTCGCCTTCGCGCAGCTGCTGGTCTTCGTTTTCCTGCGTCTGCTGCAGCCGCCCGTTGACGCCAAGCTCGCCCAGCTGCTGAATCTGGAGTTGAGCGCCGTCGATCGGCGCAAGGCCAGCCAGGTTCGGCGCCAGCTCCAACCGCTGCTGGACGGATTGGCTCAAGATTGGACGCAGCCGCCGAGAGGCAAATCGACCTCCCCCAAAGCGAGGTCGGCCCGCGCCGTCCGCTGAGCCGGCCCGAAGCCGCGGACGCTCTGGCCGGCCGCCCGGCCGTCCGGCGCCTCAGACGGGCGGCCCCCCAGCTTGACGGACCCGCGGCTCGACAATTGGGGCCTTGGCGGTCCGGCCCTTAGCCGGCCTCGCCAAGGCCCGACGGCCGACCGGCCTCGGCGTCCAAGCCAAAGACTCGAAAAAACGAGGCGCAAATCGTGAGGAACGGCTTATGCGGTTGAAGGTGGCGGACTTTTTTCCCGAGCCGGCCGAGCTCGAAGCCCGGCATGCTCGACATCGGACCTTTTTCGGACCGGCTTTCAAGGGCGAGGGGGCGTACTTTCTGATCCAAGCGCCAAACCAGGTCGCCTTGGCCGGCCTGGCGCCCCTGAAGAGGCCGGCGGATCTCCGCCGCCGCTGGTTCGACGTGGAATACCGGACAGAGGAACTGCTCAGACAGTCGGCCGGGCTCCATTGGGCCGGCGACGCCATCCCGGCCGTTTTCGTCAATTTCAGCTGCCGGACGCTGGCCGGCCTGCTGGGCGCCCCCTATCGCCTGGACGAGGAAACCATCTGGTTCGACGTCGAGCCCTTGGCGGCCGAACTGGACCAGCTGCCGAAACTGACCCTCAAGCGCGACGGAGAGCTGAACCAGGCCATCCGCGAAACCACCGCGGCGCTGGCCGAACTGGCCGGCGGCCGCTACGTCGTCGGCCTGACCGACATCGGCGCCAACACCGACGTGCTGATGTCCCTCGTCGCCCACGAGCCGCTGCTGAAAAGCTTTTTTAAGCAAGCGCCGCGACTGGACGAGGCCTTGGCGGACGTCAATCGGGCTTGGCTGGAGTTTTTCGACGACAATTATCGCTGGATAACCGCCGGCCAGCCGGCCGTGTCCTCCTTCAACTGCCGAGTCTATCCTGGTCGTTGGTGCAAGCTGATGAGCGAGACTTCGGTGATGCTCTCGCCGAAGCATTTCGAGCGTTACATCCTGCCCTGTCTGCAATGGCAGATCGATCGGCTGGATCGCGCCATCTTCAATCTCGACGGCTTGGGCCAAGCCCATCTGCTGCCCTCCATCCTCAAGCTCCAAGGGCTTGATCACATTGAATGGCACCCGGTGCCTCAGCTGGACCCCGACCGAGGAATCTTCGTCAAGGACTACCTGTCGCCCCGGAGCTTGGAAATCATGAACGTCATTCAGAAGGCCGGCAAAAAACTGGGCCTGTCCGGTGTGGCCCCCTTCCAGCTCGACCCTTTGATGGCCAAGCTGGCGCCTGACGGCCTTTGGTTGTCCATCTACGCTTCGTCGCCTGACGAAGCCGAAGAGATCGCCAGATACGTTCGCCGGTGGCGTCGCTCTTAGCCGAATATGCGAAACATCATTCGTCCGACTTCACGGTCTATAAACGTTGAAAGATAAATGGCGAATATGATAAATAATCCGTCGCCCCCAATCACAATTATAGAGCATAAGACGCCTTTGAATTACTTGACGATGCTGAAATTCTTGAAGCAAATCTTAATATATGCGTTGTTTTAACGCCCTGGCCCCCGCTGTGCTTGGGGCCGCAAGCGAAAGAATCGGCTGGCGCTGCGCCCGTCTGGCCCCAGACTGCGGCCACGTGTTGGCCCCGCTTCGCCGGGCCGGCGCTCTGCCCTCAAAGAGCGCCGGCCAAACTAGGCCGCCAGGCCCAAAAAACGGCAATGGCCCATAAACACGCCTAAGGCCGGCTTGTTTCTTGCAAATGTATTATAGGCAAATATTAAAATAATAGACAGGTTAAATACGTTATAATTTAGTTTTTATAGAATGATTAAACATTCATAAATAAAATATATCTGTTTTTGGGTAGTTTTAACAAGCAGCCGAGCTGGCGGTTCGGCGTCGCGAATATTGGCCGCTGGGACCAAACGTCCCCCCGCCGAGAAACTGCCTGCGCTGGCGAACGCTGTGAAACCTTGGCTTGCCCCCGCCTCCGCCCTTTGCAGCTCCGCCGAAATTATGATGCTCTTGCCCTGGAGTCGCCCTTCCTCCAAGCCAGGTGGTCCCCCCAAACAGCAAAGCTTAACATTACTGTTTGAGTATAATAAATTGATTTTACCCATTTACCGTTCGCCGCCTCAAGCGGCCGCAGCTGGAGCCTCAATGCCCGCCGAGAATCGGACGGCGCTGCGCCCGTCGGCTCCAGACTGCGGCCACGTGTTGGCCCCGCTTCGCCGGACCGGCGCCCTGCCCTCAAAGAGCGCCGGGCAACTAGGCCGCCAAGCCCAGAAAACGGCAATGGCCCATAAACACGCCTAAGGTCGGCTTGTTTCTTGCAAATGTATTATAGGCAAATACTAAAATAATAGTCAGGTTAAATACGTTATAATTTAGTTTTTATAGAATTATTAAACATTCATAAATAAAAATATATCTGTTTTTGGGTGCTTTTAACGAGCAGCCGAGCTGGCGGTTCGGCGTCGCGAATATTGGCCGCTGGGACCAAACGTCCCCCGCCGAGAAACTGCCTGCGCTGGCGAACGCTGTGAAACCTTGGCTTGCCCGCCGCCGCCCTTTGCAGCTCCGCCGAAATTATGATACTCTTTCCCTGGAGCCGCCCTTCCTCCAAGCCAGGTGGTCCCCCAAACAGCAAAGCTTAACTTTACTGTTTGGGCATAATCAATTTATTTTACTCGGTGTTCGCCGCCTCAAGCGGCCGCCTTGGCGGCCGCAGCTGGAGCCTCAATGTCCGCTAGTCCACTGCCTGCGCCGCCCCAAGCCGCCAGGCCAACCCTCGACGCACTGGTCCGGCGGCTGATTTGGTCATTCGTGGCGGCCATAGTCGGTTCCTGGGGCCTCATCATTCCCAGGCTCTACTTTCTCAATCTCGCTCCGGCCAGACAGGCCTCCCGCGCGTGGCTTTACAGCGACGCGATCTCGCTGTCCTTGGCCGTGTTCGGCGTCTTGCTGGCCCTGTACTGGAAGCACCTTTTGAGGCCCCGCCTCGATCGCCTCAAGGAGCTCGGCGAGGCCGGCTGGTGAGCAGGTCCCGCGGGTCCGCCCCGAACTTTCCAAACGGCCCGCGCGGCGAGACGACGGCCAGGCCATGATCAAAGTCGACGTTCTGGCCGCTTGGACGGCGGGCTTTTTGACTTTTTTCACGCCCTGCACGCTCCCGCTCATTCCGGCCTGGTTCGCGCTGATCATCGGCCGCGATCCCCGCACGGCCGCCGAGGCCGCCGGCGCTGAGCGACTGCGCGCCTTTCTCTCCGTCCTTTTTTTCTCTTTGGGCTTCGGCTTCGTGTTCGTGTCCTTGGGCACCTTGGCCAGCGCGCTGGGCGATTTCTTGTGGGAGCATCAGACCGCCGTGCGCTTCGTCGGGGCGACCGTCATGGTCGTCTTCGGGCTTCACCTGCTGGGTCTCATCGCCCCCGCCTTCATGCTGGCTGAAAGGCGCTTCCAAGTCAAGGCCCGGCCGGCCGGCCTGCTGGGGGCCTTTTTGGTGGGCATGGCCTTCGCGGCCGGCTGGACCCCTTGCAGCGGCCCGGTTCTGGGGGCCATGCTGTCGATGGCCGCGGCCGACGACAGCCTCCGGCGCGGCGCGACGCTGCTGGCCTTTTATTCCTTGGGCTTGAGCTTTCCCTTTTTGGCCCTGTCTTTGCTCTGGGGCCGGCTCATGCCCCGTCTCGCCCGTCTCAACCGCTTCGCCGCCTGGTCAAGCCGCGCGTTGGGCGTCTTGATGCTCGTCCTGGCCGGGCTGGTTTACGCCGACCGCTTGAGCCTGCTCAATTTCGGACGTTGAGGGAACGGCGAATCACCCTGGCCAGCAGGCCCCTTGGAGTTTTCCGCATGAAGGCTTTCCTCTCGGCCGGCCTGTTTCGGCTGGCCGCCGTCGCGCTGGCCCTGACGGTCCTCCCGGTCCTCTCGGTTCCCGCGGCCGCCCAGTCGGGCCGGCCCAGGTTCGAGGGCCTCAAAACTCTTTCGTTCGACGAGGCCGCCGCCGAGGCGGCCGCCGGCCAAAAGAAGATCCTCGTCTACTTTTGGGCCGACTGGTGCGGCTATTGCCGAAAATTCAATGAAACCGTCCTGCTCGAAGAGGCGGTGATCGAGGCGCTAAACAGCTCCTACGCGCTGGTCTCGGCCGATCTGGACGACAAGAGCACCGGACTGGTCAAGCAGTACCGCGTCAGAAGCGTGCCTACCTTCATCTTCTTCGACACCAAGGCCGAGCCAATTTTCATGCTGCCCGGGGCCATTCAGGCGGAGCTTTTCGTCTGGGTGCTCGACTTCGTCAGCTCCAACGCCTATTTGGACATGGATTTCGAAAAATACGCCGAAAAACGGCTCAATGAAGTTTCGGAAGAAAGACGCGACAACCGTCGCAAACGCGACGAGAACGTCAAACGCGACGAAAGCGTCAAACGCGACCAAGCGGCCCCGTCCGAAACCGACGCGGCGGCCCCGCCGGAAGGCGCCGCCGCCGAGCCCGCCGCGCCGAAAGCCGTATCGCCGTCCCCGCCGGAAGGCGCCGCCGCCGCGCCTGGCGTCGTTTCGCCGGCTCCGACTGGAGGCGAAGCCAAGCCGTCCGCCGGCTTGGGGGTCTAGGACGGACGCCGTCGGGCCGCACGGCGAACTGACGCTCATCGGCGCCTTGAGCTCCCGGTCAAGTTGAGATATAGTTTCCCTGCGCCTCGCGGGAATTTGAGAGCGGGAAATGATAAATTCGCCCTGTCCGCCAAAAGCCTTGAGCCCCGGTCATTAACCGCCGGCCTTGAGCCAGTCGGCGCCAGAGAGCCGCCCGCCGCCTACGGTTTGGACGTGCGGCTCTCCCGCAGCTCGCCTCTTGCGTCTAAGCTTATTCGGACGTTGTCCTCATATATTTTGCCGGCGCGACGCCTGTCAGCCATTTGAGGAGACTAAATGACCTCTAAGACGCCAAAAATTTTAGCTAACTTGTGTCTGGCCCTAGCTTTGGCAGTTTTGCTGGCGGCCTGCGCCCCGGTGGTCGGCACCGGCCGCTCCCAGCTAAACTTGGCCAACGACGCCGAATTGAACCAAGTGGCCGCCCTCCAATACAAAAAATTGCTGGGCGAGTCCCATCTGTCCAAAGATCGCAAGGGCGCCGCCTTGCTCAAGAAAGTTGGGGCCAGAATCAGCCAGGCCTCCAATATTCTTCTGGCCGAATACGGTCGCGGCGGCGAATCAGCCGACTACCAGTGGGAGTTTAACCTCATCGAATCTGACGAGGTCAACGCTTTTTGCATGCCAGGCGGCAAGGTGGCCTTCTACACGGGCATCATGCCCATCTGCGAGACTGAGGCCGGAATTGCCGCGGTCATGGGTCACGAGGTGGCCCACGCTCTGGCCAAGCACAGCAACGAGCGATACAGCCAGCAAAAGATGGCCGGCATAGGCGCCGCCATCCTCAACATCGGCTTGGGCGTCGGCGGCGCCTCCTCAGGCGCCTCGGAAGCGGCCATGACCGCCTTCGCCCTCGGCAGCCAGTTCGGAGTCTTGTTGCCTTTCTCGCGGCTTCATGAAGCCGAGGCCGACCGCATCGGCATGAACTTGATGGCCCTCGCCGGCTACGACCCCAAGGAGGCCCTCAAATTTTGGCAACGCATGGAAGCCAAATCCGGCGGCGGCAGCGCGCCCTATTTTCTTTCGACCCACCCCTCCGACCAGCAGCGGATCAAAAATTTGGAAAAATTCCTGCCCGAGGCCGAAGCCAGATATCAAACGGCCTCCACCGGCGCCAAAAAGCCCTGACGCCGTCAGAAGCGACGACAGGCGACCGCGCTGCGAGCCGGCGACGTCCGGATGACCTGGAACGCTGCAAGCGATGAGGATTTTTTTGATATTTTGAAAATTGATCGCAGATTCTGAAAGGAAACATCTCATGCGTCGAGAGACGTTCAGCTTCTGCCGCCGACCGGCCGCGCTTTTGTGTTTGGGGCTGGCGGTCCTGCTGGCGGCGGCCGGTTGCGCCGAACCGATCAGACAGACCATCGACCGCCCTTTCATCGCCGAGCCCGTCAGCCCGGAAACCGTCTTTGGGGAGGCCACGCTGGGCCCGGAGGCCGACGGCAAGGTCAAGCCGGTCTCCGCGCCGGCCGACGAAGGGCCGCTGACCTTGGAGCAAAGCCTGGCCATGGCCCGCCTGGTCAGCCCTTCGCTGGACACGGCCGACCAGGGCTACGCCGGCGCCATGTGGTCGCGCTGGCAGGCCATCACGGCCTTTCTGCCCACCGCCTCGACCACCTATCAGGTCGTTCACAGCGACGACTTCCGGCCGGTCGATCTGCGCCATGATCAATGGACCTGGCAGAACCGGGTCAGCCAGCCGATCTTCTCCGGCGGCCGCAACGTGGCCAATTATCTGCTGAGCCAGCTGGGCCTGGCCGCGGCCGACATCAAGCGCGCCCAAGCCCGCGAGGATCTGCTGCTGGCCGTCAAGGAAGCTTTTTACGGCATCCTGGCCTCCGAAAAGGCCCTCAAAGTGGCCAAAACCACCGTGGTCAACCTGACCAGCCACCTCAACGTCGCCAGAAATTTTTACGAAGTGGGCATGGCGCCGCAAAACCAGGTCCTCCAGGCCGAAGTCGAGCTGGCCAAGGCCCAGCAGGAGGAGATCAACCAAAGCCGCAACTTGGTGGTCAACCAGGCCCGCCTCAACATCCTGCTGCGGCGGCCGGTCGATCATCCCGTCAAGCTGCGCGACGAGCTCAAGCACGATCCCTTCCCGCTGACCATGGAGCGCTGCCAGGAGGTCAGCCTGCGCGACAACCCGGAAATCCGTCTGGGCCTCAACGCGGTCGAGTCCGGGGCCAAGTCCGTGGACGTAGCCCGGGCCAATCTTTATCCCGAGGTGGTGGTCAGCTGGTCGAACACGTCCACCGGCGCCGACGCCAGCGCCCACGGCGGCCCGACCTCCAGCTCCAGTTGGAACATGGCGGCCGTCGCCAGCTTCAATTTTTGGGAATGGGGCCGCTCCAAGGCTGGCGTGGAGATCAGCAAAGTCCAGCTCAACCAGGCCATCAACGCCTTGACCAGCCTGGAGGACGCCACCAAGCTCGAGCTGACCTCCAACTATCAAACCCTTGTTTCGGCCGGCCGCAACATCTCGGTTGCCGCCAAGGCGGTCGAGTCGGCCGCCGAAGACCTGCGCATGGTCTCCGAACGCTACCAGGAGCAGGTGGCCACCAACACCGAGGTGCTCGACGCCCAGACCCGCTACAGCGAAGCCCAATACGAGTATTACCAGTCGTTGTACAACTACAACCTGTCCTGGGCGGCCATCGAGCGCACCATGGGCCGTCGGGTCACCCCGGCCGGCCTGGCCCCCGAAGAGCGCGCCCCAGCGCGTCCCTGACTCCCGGCGGTCCCGGCCGGACGGCCGGGGCCGCCTTGCGGCGGCGGCGATGATTAGAAAAATCTTTCTGGTTGACGCTCTCGTCGACGGTCCTTTCTCCGGGGCGCAAACGAGCGTCGTTTTTCTCCAATCCCCCCTGGACCGCTTCAAGATGCTCTCGTTGGCCCACGAGTTCGCCGCCTGGCAGACGGTCTACTCGTTGCCGCACGGCAAGGCCCACCTGCTCAGATTCTTCTCCCACGCCCACCACGAGCTGCCCTTGGGCGTCCACGGCGCCCACGCCGCCGCCCACCTGATCTTCGAGCTGGGCCTTTTCCCCCCCGTCCAAGAACTGCGCCTGCTGACCCAAGAAGGCGAGCTGACCGCCGTCCTGACCCCCTCGGGGGCTTTGGCCGTCAACGTGCCGGCCCAAAATTTGGCCAAAATGGACTCCGGCCGCCTCGCCCTTTTCAGCGACCTGCTCGCCCTCAAGCCCAGCGACGTGGCATGGGGCGGCATCACCCCGGCCCGGGTGGCGGTCTTGGGCCTGAGCTCCGCCGCCTCCCTGCGCCAGCTCGAACCCGACCGCGTCGGCCTGATCAAGTCCGGGGCCGCGGGCCTGGCCGTCACCGCGCCGGGCCAGGCCGGCTTCGACTACGGCCTGCGCTGTTTCAACCCCGGCCATCTCCATCCCGAGCAGGAAGTCAGCGGCAACGTCCAGCGCTCCTTGGCCCCCCATTGGGGCCGGCTGCTGGGCAAAACACGTCTGACGGCCAAGCAATTTTCCAGCCGCGGCTCGATCGTCGAGCTCGACGTCTCTCAGCCGGGCCAGCTGAACGTCGTCGGCCGTTCGGCGACCGTTTTGCGCTCAGACCTGGTCCTGACCGCGGTGGATGGCGGCTCGTTGATCGTCAATCCATCTAAAGATTGATCAAAATATAAATAGCAACTAAAATTATTTATTATACATTATATCAATATTTTTAGATATAATTATCTTTTATTATTGAATTATTAGACATATTAAGTACAATCAACATCAAATCAGCAATAAAAAAACCATTAGCCAAAATTACTGTGGATTAACCGGACATTTATGTGGTCTGATATCAAACTGCACTCAACCATGGCGAAGCCTGGCTGCATAAACATGACCAAAATATTGCCCAGCAAGGTCCAAAAAATATTGGCGTCAGCCTGCGGATAACTCTCGCCGTCGTCAGCCCCAGCCAGGCTCGGCGCGAGCAGCAGCAAACACGCCATTAAGAGAGCTGCCCGCCTAACCAGGTTATGAATTCTCAACCTTTTCATTGTGACTTCCAATAAGTCGGTTAAAAGGTTTTTGAAGGCTATAGCGACTAGTAAGCAGAATTTATTTAATATATAATATTTTAAATTAAAAATATTTTAATTAATCTATTATTTATAAAAAAAATATTTAGATATAATTTATATAGCAATTATTTTATATATTTATCAAGACTTTTCCTGACCAGGCGTCAGGTTTTGGCCGGACCCAGCCTCCGTCTCGGCGCTCCCCGCCGGACGTCCCGGAGGTGGTCGGCCGTCGCCGGCGATTCGACCGACTGCGTCTCAACGGCCCTTTTTTTTCAAACAAATACGTGGATTTTTCGCCCCGACCTGGAAGGCCAACAAACGAAAAAAGCCCCACGGGGATCCGTGGAGCTCTTTTTCGAGGCAACTATCCGTTTTAACAAGCTTTTATTGTTCAACGTCCGCCCGCCGGCTCTGGCCGGGGTGGACGCCAAGCGCAGGTTTTAAAAAAAAGGACAAACTGGAGTCGACGTGCGGCCTCTGTTTTGGACCGTTCTGAACAAACAAGGCATCGGCCGTCAGGCCGCCTAAGGTGGACTTCGGCCTCTGAAGGAAAAGGCCGACGGACTCGACCGTCGGGGGCGTCGGCCTTATTTGCCCGGTCCATTGCCTGGTTCGGGCGGGGCAGGCGGTTCCGAAGAAAGTTCAGGGACGACTGGAGCAGGGACCGTCAGACCGAGATCGTCCGGCAATGCCGCACCAGAACCCGACGGCGGCGAGGAAACCTGCAGCCGCGTGTCCAGAGAGGTTTTAATCTAATTAGTCAGATCTGAAATTTTTTTGTCCATGTCGGAAAATTTTCTATTCATATCAATAGTCAGCTCTGAAATTTTTTCTTTTGTGTCTGAAACCTCGTGATATAAAGTAAAGAGACCCGTAGCTATAAGGACGATAAACGTAGTGAGAAAGGTGAATAACTTGCTGTGATTATCAAGTTTAGCTTTAATGATGTCAATTTTACCCTTAACACCGTTGATTTCATCCTTAAGTTCTGACTTAACTTCGTTGATTTCTGACTTAACTCCGTTGATTTCATCCTTAAATTCTGACTTAACCCCGTTGATTTCTTCCTTAACTCCCTTGATTTCATCCTTAACTCCCTTGATTTCATCCTTAAATTCTTACTTAACCCCGTTGATTTCTTCCTTAACTCCCTTGATTTCAGACTGAAGTTCTGACTTAACCC
>JAISZC010000151.1 GCA_031269485.1 Deltaproteobacteria bacterium | reverse complement strand
GAGTTTTTCGGCCCGGCGTCGCCTCCGCTTTTTTCGCCCGGCCGACTCCCCCTCAATTCCGTCCGGCCTCGCCGCCTGATTCGTCGCCGGACTCGGCAACGGGTCCAGTCGTTCAATTTCGTCAACAAATTAAATAATCATTTTTTTTATTTCCCGATCTCCTTGAAATTTCAGGTTGTCTTTGGCCGACCGGCATGCTATGATGATGTGGCTGAAGTCCCATGGTCCAAGCTTCCTCGACAACGCCTCGTAATATAGATTATTTATGCGTTATCTCTTTTTATATTCTATAAATAGTTAATCGCAGTATTATTTTTTTATGTTACGAATTAATAAATCTACCAATTGGGAATTAATTCGTAACATTAACCCTGCCGACTGAAGAAAGGAGACGACCTCATGATTCTGGCGAAGAAATTATGGCCGCTGTGGACGCTGGTTCTGCTCGTCGCCTTAAGCGGCTTGGCGTTGGCCCAGACCGCGGAATTGCCCCCTGACGACGGGCCTGGCCTGGAGGAAGGGCCCCCGCCCGATCTTGAGACGCCGCAGACTCCGCCGGGCTTGTCCGGCGAGCGCTTGGCCTTGTGGAACAAGCTGCGCGAGGAGCATCTCGAAAAAGCCTGGCCTTTGTTCGAGGATTTGCGCGATCAGCGGCTCGTCTACCGGGCCATGGTCGGCTCGTCGGCGATTCGCGCCGACGAGATTTGGAAAGTGGTGGCCGACATGCGCGGCACGAGAGATCAGCTGCGGGGCTTGCAGAAAGCCTACGCCGGCCGACTGGCCAAAAACGGCTTCGACGACGTCGCGTTTGAGCCCGTCTACGGCGTCGCCGAGCCGCGCCTGGATCCGCGAGATTATGACGATCGCCATGACCGCAGCTACGAACCCGGCAACGACGCGACGGACGACGGCAGCGCCTACCGCCACCGCGGCTTCCGCAATCCTCGCCGTCATTGGCCGAATCGGCACTGGTGAGGCTCGCTTGAGCTTCGGCCGGAGGCTCGTCGCCGGTCGGCTGCTGGGCCGACCATAAGCTGACCGACAAGTCCGGAACTTGGCGCGGGACCGTTTGAAAGGTCCGCGTCAGGGGCTGGACTTTTTTTTCGGCGGCCGAAAGGCCCGCCCAACGAGCCCGGCGCCTGGGTCCGGCCTTGAAGGTCCAGGTTCGGACGGAGCCGTCCGCAAAGCCGCGACAAGCTCGCCGCCCAAAATGCCCGTCAGGGGCCGGCCTGCGGCAGCTGATCCAGCTGCGCCAGAGCTTCCTGGACGAAACGCCGCCTTTCTTGCCGGCTCTCAAAGCCGAATTCGGCGATGGCCGCCAGCCGGCGGCGAACCTGCGGGTCGTCGGTCAGCCGCGGCCCGGGACGCAGGGCGGCCAAGAGCTCGGCCGGCGGCGGCGGCGCTGGCCGGCCCTTGAGGACGGCCGCTCCGGCGGCTCTGACGGCCCAGGCCGTGCCGGCGGGCTGATCGAGCTCCAGCGGGCTGGTCGGGATCAAGATTTGTCCAAAAAAGTCGGCCCCGGCCTGCAAGGCGACGGCGCGCCGTTCGGCGCGCCGGGCCGGCTGAGGCGCCCAGGGCCGGCGTCCCAGCAGGCTCAGGGCCGCGGAGGCGGCGGCCTCGACGTCGGGGAGGCCCGGGCAGAAAGGTTCCGGGCAGCGGCGGCTCTCGGCGCAGGGCGAGCATTCGCAAAAGCCCTGGACCATGACCGCGCCCGGGGCGTAGGGGCCGGTTTCCCCGGCCAGAGCCGGTCCGCCGAAGAGGGCCAGGGTTTGCGTTCCGACGGCCGCGGCCAGGTGCATCACGCCGGTGTCGGAGGAAACGAAAAGTTCGAGTCGGGCGAGGATCGCGCCCAGCTCGGCCAACGTGGTGCGGCCGGTCAGATTCAAAATTGGCCCGACGTCCGAAGCGGCGCTCGAAGCGGCGCCCGAGACGGCGTCAAAAACGCCGCTGGCCGCCGCGTCGGGGCGGGCTTTGGTCAAAGCCAAAAAACGCGCGGCCAAGGCCTTCTCGCCGGCCGTCCCGAACAAGACCACGCCGGCCGGGGCCAGGCGGGCGGCCAAGGCGGCGAAACGCTCCGTGGGCCACCGCCGCAGGCGATGGCCGCAGCCCAGGTGCAGCCCGACCAGCGGCGCGGGCTTGACTCCGTCCGCCCAGGCCGCAAAGGCGGCCAGAGAGTCGCCGCCGTCCGAGCCGGCGCGGTTGACGGCGTCGACGCCGGCGTCAGGCCAGGCGCCGGGCTGACCGCCGGGCGGCCTGGCGGACGAGCCAAAGGCCTGGTCCGCGGACCGCCCGTCGGGCGGGGCCGCGGCTTGGCCGACAGTCTGGCCGTCAGGCCGATCCGCGGATCGCCTGTCGGCCTGACTCGCGACTTGACTCGCGGCCTGACTCTCAGCCAGGCCGACAGCCTGGCCCGCCCGCCTGCCGACCGGCCCTCCGCCCGCCGTCCGCGGCCAATGGAGCCGCCGGCCGACCTCCAAGCCAGTCGGCGGCAGATGCCGCCAGACGTCGACGAGGTTGAAAAGGCCCAGACGGCGTTCGACGATCATGATCGCCCGCGCCAGCCTTTGCGGCGGCGGGAGGCGCAACCGCCCGCCGTCCAGGCTGGGGCCCCAGATCTCCTGGGGCCGCAAGGCCGCCGCCAGCCCCAGCGAGGCCGGGGCCGAGGACAAGTTGACCAGCAGGGCCGGCGCCTGCGGCAGCCGCGCCGAGGCGCGGCCGTCGAGCTCCTCGTCGGCGAGCTGGATCACCGTGTCGACCAGGCCGCTGAGGGTCGCCGCCGCGGCCGTTTCAGGCCGTCCGGCCAGCAAAGCCAGCTCCCGGCCCTTGGCGCGGGCCTGCCGCGACAAGGCCGCCAGCAAGGGCGTGGCCTGCACGAAGTCCCCCAGTTTGAAGGGCGCCAGCGCGACGACGGTCACCGGCGAGCCTCAGGCGTCCGTCAGCGCCGTCGCGGCCAGCTCGGCGAGGCGGTGACGGTAAAGGTGCCCGGCCGCGATCCGGCGGCGGGCCTTTTGGACGATTTGCTCGCGTCGGGCGGGGCGGGCCAGGTAATGCCCGGCCAGTTCGGCGGCTTCCTCGGGACTGCCGTACGTGGCGGTCTCAGCGTCCAAGTCGAAATGCTCCGCCAGCTGCCCCTGGCGGTCGGTGAGCAAAAACCCTCCGGCCGCCGGGACGTCGAAGACCCGCTGGTTGAGGCCGGTTTTCATCTGGGCGCTGGTGACGTTGAGGTTAATTTCGCTGGTCCGGTAGAAGTCGGCCAGGGGGCGGCCGTACTCGACGCGGCCCGCCAGCCGCGCTTCCGGCAAAAGCTCCGCCCAGTCCTCGCCGCCGGCGATCGTCAGCTCCGGCAGCGCCCCCAGCACCTGCCGCCGACGCAGCCGGCTGGCCCGCCAGGTGATCAGGGCCGACAAGCTCAGACGACGCGCGGCCGTCAGCCCCAGTCGGGCGCCTAGCTTCTCGGCGAGATCGTCGGGGGTCAGAGCCGCGGTTTGGAGAAAAACGGCGGCCAGGGCGTCGACCTCCGGCAAAACCTCCTCGCCGAGGCCCGCGCTGCGCAAATACTTGTCCGTGGCCGCGCCAAGGGCGTCGCCCACGAAGGCCAGCCGCCGCCGGAAGGCCGGCGTCGGGCCGCGGGGCGCGAAAAGCTCCTCGTCGACGCCTAGGGGCAAAAGACGCGGCCGCGCGAAGCCCAGCGCCCTCAAAGGCTCGAGGTAGTCCCGATCCCACGAGAAGACGCGCAGGCCGTCGGGTTCCGCCGCGTCCGTCCGCTGGCCCAGCACGAAAATTGGACTGTCGACGAACCACGAGGCCGCCGGCAGCCCCAGGCGCCTGAGGGAGGAGGCCAGCAGGCCTTCGGCGTCGAAGCCCAGGTGGTTGACGGTCAGAATAAGCTCGGGCCTGAATCGGGCGATTTGCCGGAAAAGAAGCTTGTAATCTTTGTCCCGGGCCACCGCGGCGTCGGGAACCGGCCAGATCTCCAGCGGCCAGCCCAGGCGGGCCGCGGCGTCGGATATTTCGCGGCTGAGAAAATAGCCGGCGTCGAAGAACAAAAGGCGCGGGGTCAGGCGGGGCCGCGGGCCGCGGGCCGACGGGGCGGCGCCCGGGCGCGGAGCGGCCGCAGGCGCCGAGCCGGGGCTCGGGCCGGAGCTGGAAGCGGAACCGGAAGCTGAACCGGAAACTGAGCCGGAAACCGAGCCGGAGAGCGAGCCGGCCGGCCGGTCGTCGCGTTGGCCCGGGCCGTCGCTTCGGCGGAGAGCCGTCTCCAAAGGCGGATAAGAGGCCCGGTCGAGCCTGAGGTTGACCGGACGGGCCAGGACGGCCGCGGGCGCCTGGGGCGGAAGGCTGGGGGTCGGGCCTAAGAAGAGCCTAAAGCCGGGCCGTCGAAGGATTTCCGAAAAATCGCCGGCCGTCAAGGCGGCCGCGGCCAGCGCGGGCCGCGCCTCGATCAGCCACAAAGGAGCTTGGGGCTTGAGCCGGTCGCACAGAAGACGCAAATGAAAGCCCAAGCCCCAGCCGCAGACCGTCACGCCCTCGGGGGCGTCCGGTTGGACGGCGTCGGAGGGGCCTGCGTCCGATTGGACGGCGTCGGAATGGCCTGCGCCCGATTGGGCGGCAGGGCGGCGGCCGGCGGCCGAATCGTCGGCCTTCGGCTGGTCGGCGTTCGGCTGGCTGGCCTTCGGCTGGTCGGCCTTCGACGCGTCGGCTTGCAAGCCGTCCGTCAGGCCGCCGCAAAACTTTTCTACCAGGGCCCGATCTTCGGCCAGGGGATCCCTGGCGGTCAGCCTTCTTTTCGAGCCGTCGGGCTCGATCAGCCAAAGGGCCAAGCCCTCGGCGGCCGGGCTTTTAGCCGGGACGTCCTTTTTTTCGTCAAATTTTACCGTCGTCTGCTCGGCCGTCTTTCGGGCCGTTTCGACCGACTTATTTTCGACTTGCTCTCCAGCCTTTTCTCCAGCCTTTTCTCCGGCCTTTTCTCCGGCCTTTTCTTCGGCCCTTTCTTCGGCCCTTTCTTCGGCCTCTTTTTCGTCCCCCAAGCAGAGCCTGACGGTCCGTCCCGGTTCGCCAAACTCGAAAAGCCAGTCCCGGCCGTCGGGCCGGGGCCGGCTTCGGGCCAGCCGTCTCGCTGCGGCGGGCTGGCGCTTTTTCAAAATTTTCAAGTTGCGTTCCAGCCAAGAGCGCATCGGCGGGCGCCTCCGCTCAAATCATCAGCGAGTTGGGTTTGGGCCAAGCCGTTTCCACAAGGCAGGACCGGCTTTGCTTGGCCCTCAGGCCCAGCTTGAACAGCCGGAGCCAATCGGTGGCCACCTTGTCCCAGGTCCAATCCCGGCGGACGATTTCTTTGGCCCGTCCGGCCAGGACGGCCAAGCCCGCCGGGTCGTTCAGCAGCCGCACCGTCCGCTCGACGTAGCGGTCGACGTACTCCGGCGAGCCGGGGCGGCCTGAGACCCGAAACTCCGGCAGCGTCACCGACTCCGACAGGGCCCAGGCGTCGGTCGAGGTCACGGCCGTCCCCAGGGCCTGGGCCTCCAGCACGGCCAGGCAACTGACCTCCGGGAAGATCGAGGGGTAGACCATCATTTCGGCTTCGGCCAGATGCCGATAATATTCGGTCTTGGGGAGGCACCCCAGCCTCACGATGCGCTCGTCGCGCGCCGCGCTCAGATCGAGGTAGTCGTACAAGGCCCGCAGGCCCGGCTCGGCCTGGGCCGAGTCGTTTTGATAGCCGCACAGGTGCAGCCGCAGATCGCCTCTGGCCTTCGCCAGCCGCGGCCAGATCTCCTCGAGCAGCAGCTTCAGGCCCCGCTCGGGGCGCGAGGCGTAGATGAGCTTGCCCGGCCGTTTGACCGTCCCGGCCGCGGCCCGGTCGAGGAGCTCGAGGTCGAGGCCGTTTTTGGTGATCACCGTCCGGTCCTCGAGCTGCGGGAGGCGGGTGAGGAAGTTGTTGAGGTGGAAGCGCGAGAGCACCAGGCACAGGTCGATCTCGTCGTGGATGGCTCTCAGGGCCTGGGCGTTGTCGAGCGTGTCGTGGTTCCACAGCGCTTTGAGGCCGCTTTTGATGGGCAAGTTGAACAGCCCGAAGAAGCGGCTGACCACCATCACGTCGAAGCGCTCGCGGGCCAGCAGAGGCAAGGACTTGCGGACCGGGCGAAACTCCACCCCGCCGTGCTCGGCCGGCTCCCGGCAGTTGTTGAAGGCCAGCACGCGGCAGCCCTGGCGGACCAGCGCCCTGGACATTTGAATGAAGGCCGTCTCCGAGCCGCCCAGCGCGGTCCGTTCCAGCGCGTCCCCCTCGAAGGGGGCCCCGTCGGTGAAGAAAGCCAGCTTCAACGTCACGGGCAGGCCTCCGGGCCGCGGCTGGCCGTCGAGACGTCCCGGCCGGCCAAGCTGGCGGCGGCCTCCACGTCGGCGACCAGGTCGTCGGTCAAATCGTCGATCCGCCCCGCCAGGCTGACGGCCAGGCGGTGGCCCGGCGCCAGGCGCATGGCCTTTTCCAGCATTTTTTTGGCCTCCTGAGGGCGGCCGGCCTCCAGCTCCGCCTCGGCCAGAGCCACCCAGGGCTCCGGGCGGGCGGGGGCCAGCTCGGCGGCCTGCCGCCAGGCCAGGCGAGCTTGATCGGCTTCTCCGGCCTTGGCGAGGATTTTAGCTAAAATCGAGGCCGCCGTGAAGCCCTCCCGCCGCGGGTCGGCGCCCCAGCCCAAATCCCCGCAGCCGGCGGCCAAGGCTTTTTCCAAATGCCGCCGGGCCTCCGTCCAGCGGCCGGCCTCGTAGAGCGCCCGGCCCAGACGCTGGCGGCCGGGACCGTAGTCGGGCCGCAGCTCCACCAGCAGCCGCAGCGTCTCCTCGGCCTGGTCGTGGCGGCCCAGCCGGCCTTGGGTCTGGGCCAGCAAGATCAGCGCATGGCTCCACAAGGAGAGGTTTATCTCCGGGTCCGTCGTTCCGTCGGGCCTTTGGAGGGCGTCGGCGGCCCGGACGAGGTAGTGCTCGGCCTGCTGGAGGAAGCGCAGGTTGGTCAGCGTGCGGCCAGTTTGATAGAGGCGGTAAAACTCCCCCCGCGCCGTCTCGGGGTCGGAGAGCAGCAGCTCGAGGTTGCGCTCTCCCTTGCGACGGGCCTGGGCGCCGTCGGCGTAGCCCCAGTGGCGGATGACGGCCTCGGTGGCCACCGTGGGCCACTGCGGAGGATGGCGAAGCTGCTCGTGGACCCGGCCCTCGAAGCGGCATTGGGGGTCGTTGAAGAAGACGCGCTTTTGCCGAAGGCGGTCGCCCTGGGGCGCCACCACCTCGACGGCGGTGAGCACCAACGGCCCGCCGTCGAGGCGCGCCCGCAGCAGGCTGACGTCGCTCGGCGTGAGGCTGTTGTCGGCGTCGAGCCACAGCACGTAGTCGGCGGTCATCCGGTCGAGCCCGTAGTTGCGGGCGGCCGAAAAGTCGCCGGGCCAGGGCAGGTGCAGCACCCGAGCCCCGTAGCCGGCGGCCGTCTCGGGGCTGGAGTCGGTCGAGCCGGTGTCGACGCAGACCATCTCGTCGAACAGCTCGGCCGCCGGACCCAAGCTGAAGGGGAGGTTGGCGGCCTCGTCGCGCATGATCATGGCCAGCCCCAGGGTGGGGCGGCGGCCGCCGGCGCCACGGTTGACGGCTCCAGGCATGGGGCGGATCCTTTCTGGGTCAAGGGCCTTGTCGGCGTCTGGCGGTTTCGAGCTCCCGAGGACCGCTGGCTGACCGGGCGGCCTTCCGGAGGGAACATTTTTCGGGCCGGCGGGTCCGCCGGACAGCGCCTTTCGGGCGGCGCCTTTCGGGAGAGGCCTTTCGGAAAGGCTTTCAGGCGGGCCCTCCAGCGGGGCTTTTTTCTGGAAGGTTTTGCGGCCCGGTCGTCCGGCTCGGCCTTGCGGCCTTAAAGCTCGGGCCTTCCGGCCGGGCCTCTCGTCGCTCACAGGGAAGACAGCATCCGCAGCAGCAGGCCGTCGGCCCAGATGAGATTTTTTAAAATCAGGTCCTTGCGCCCCGAGGCCAGGGCCGGGGCCAGGATTTGGGCCAGAAAGGCGCTGGCCTGGGAGACGTTCACCATCTCGGCGAGGCATCGCCGGACGTCGGAGTGCAGCAGGCGCTTGAGCTGGCTCAAAAGTCCCGACATCTGCTTGATGTCGCCGCGCAGCTCCTGGACCGAAGGCTTGGGGAGGCCCGAGAGCATTTCCCCCAAGTCCAGCTTGGGGGCCGCCGGCAGGCCCAGCAGGACGTCCTCGAGGCTTTTTTCCGCGAAGCCCTGCAGGGCGGCGCCGGAGGCGGTGGCGTTGATCAGCGCGGGGGGCATGGGCTTGCGCCAGATGGCCTTCGCGGCCTCGACGTACCAATTGACGGAGGCCAAAAGCGAGGTGTTGGTCTCCGTCTCGCCTCCGCCCACGGCCGGCACGGTCACCACGGTTCCGCGGTCGAGCTCGACGACGTTGTCCATCACCCCCGGGGCGTGAAGCAGCGTCCCTTCGTAGGCCTGATCCTGGCCCACCAGCACCAAGGGCGACAGGCCCCAAAAATAGGCCAGCGAGAAGGCGGCCGTGCCGGCGTTGCCGCCTTGGGGCAGAAACAGGCCTTGGCCCAGCAGCTGGGCCTCGCCGCCGTTGAGGTGAAACAAGGACCGCCGCAGGTCCGGGACCTCGAAGTGGGCCGGGTGGCTCGAGGAGGCCGCGGCCAGCAGCGCGTCCGGGCCCAGGACGGCTTTTTCCGCGTCGGTCAGGCGCAGGTAGGCCGAGGTGTCGGAGGACTCCAAGGTCACGATCACGTGGGGCGAAACGCCCAGCGCCAGCAGGGGCTTGAGGGCGGCCGAGGCGCAGATGATCACGCCCCGATCGCCGACTTGGGCCAGCAGGCGGCCGTTGCGGGCCAGGCTTGGCCCGGCGCCGACCACGAAGGCCGCCCGACGCGGGAGGCGGCCGCGCAGCAGCATCACGTCGGGGAGGCGGGCGGCCAGGCCCGCGTTGAGGGCCAAGTTGTTCATGAAGGACGAGCACGTCAGCGCGCGGGTCTTGTCGATGACCTCGCGGCGGGAGATTTCCATGGCCATGCGGCGCTCGAAGCGCTCGGCCTCGTGGGGCCACAGCCGCTTGTAGCCCGGCGTCGTCAGGGCGATGGGACGGCCGCCTTCGCCGTGGACCGCCTCGCGGCCGACCATGGCCTCGAATTCGTCGAAGTTGAAGAAAATTTCCGGCTCCTGGCCTTGAGCCAGAACGTTGTATTTTTCGTAAACGTCCGTCAGGGAGCGGTCGGGCTCGAAGACGCGCAGGGCCGTTTCGGGAAAAAGCTCCTTGAGGGCCCGCAGGTGCCAGCCCAGGCCCAGCCCGAAGACCAGCGCCACGGCGGGACGGCCTTCGGGGCCGGCGCCGGGGCGGCCGCCCCGGGGCAGGGCCGCGGCCACCCAGCGCCGGGCCTCGGCCGAGGGCGCCTGGGAGTCGTGAATGACGGCGCCTCTGAAAACAAGGCCCGGACCCTCGGGGCCGGGGACTATTTGGGGCGCGATGACGGCCCGGTCCAGGCGAAGCTTGGCCTCAAAGGGCGTTTCGAGCATGTCCCGCATGGCGTTTTCCTCTCGATGCTTGGAGCTATGGCCGACGATTGGTTGACGAGTGGTCGACGAGCAGTCGACGGCTTTAATTATTTTGGCCGGCGTCGTCAGCAGTCGCGGGCGGCGCCGGGGCGTTGGCGAATGGTCTTTGAAAGGCTGGCGGGCCTATTTTTGATGGCCGGCTGGCTATTTTTCTGGCCTATTCGATATTTTTTGGCCTATTTGAGATTTTTTAGCCTATTTGAGTCTTTTACGGCCTTTTGAGGTCTATTAAAGCCTTTTGGCGGCCTTTTCCAGGGCCTTGGGGTGATCTTCAGGCGACGCGAGATTTGAGTTTTTTGAAGCTTTTTAAGGTTTTTAAGGCCTTTTAAGGCCTTGGGACCTCGGCCGCGCGACACGGGAGCCGCCAAAAGTCGAGAGAACCGTCAAAAGCCGCTCAAAAAGCCGTTCCAAAGGCCTCGGAGAGCCTGCGCCTGGCGGCCGGCCGAGGCGGCCGGCCGCCAGGCGCCGTTCAGTTGACGGTCACGTACGAGGCCCGGCTGGCCTGGGCGTAGACGCCGCCTAGGATCTCGTCGTCGGGGTGGCTTTCCAGCCCCTTTTGGGCCGCTTCCTGGGCTTCGGCCGCGGCGCCGTGCCGCAGCAGCAGCTCGGCCATGGTCCGGGCCGTCTCCAAGTCGTCGGACCGGGAGTTGAAGGCCGACTGGAGATACTCGAAGGCCGTCCAGATGGCCGGGTCGTGGGCCAGGCGGCTGAAGCCCGGGTTCATCTCGTGGCCCAGCTCCGTGAGGCGCTTGGCGATGAGCTTGACCGTCTCGAAGGGCAGCGTGTTGGGGGTCAGCTCCGGTCCGGGACCGAATTTTTCCAAAAACCGGTCGAGCCACTGGCGGGCCTCGGCCTGCTGGCCCAGGCCCAGCTTGAGGATGCCCAGCCCCAGGGCGCCGCGGGGCTCGCCTTGCTCGAGAGCCCGGGTCAAGGCGTCGACGGCGGGCTCCAGGCGGCGGCGCATGCGGTGGATGTGGCCCAGCATGAAAAGGCCCTCGGGGCTGAGGATCTTGGCCTCGTCGGCCTTGCTCAGCAGCTTCTCCGCCCGGCTCATGCGGGCCTGGCCGGCCTCGGCCGGCCAGCGCAGGGCCGTCAGGAACATCGTTTGGCCCTCCTGCTCCCAGGCTTCCTGATCGACCAGGGCTTGGCCGTAGCGCAGGTTGCGGACGGCGGCCAGGAGCGTTTCCGCCCGGTGGCGCACGTCGTGGGCCGCGGCGACCTTCTCCAGCGCCCGCTTGGCCGTGCGCTTGCGGCGATTGGCGTCGCCGAGCCAGCGCTCGGCCGCGCTCATCAGCTCGTCGGGCTCGAACCACGCGAAATCCTCCCCCGGCTTGAACAGCTCGCCCAGGTCGCCGCCGGCCCGCTCGGTGAACAGCACCGCGCCGGAGGCCATGGCCTCCAGCATGCGCATGGTCACTCCGGGAAAAAGGCTCTCGTTGAGGGCCAGACGGGACTGGCGGTAGAGCTGGCCGGATTCGGCCGGATCCAGCCAGCCGGCCTGGCGGTTGCCGGCGGTCTTGAGGGTCCAGCGGCCGCTGAGGGCCTCCACCAGGCGGCTGCGCTTGGGGCGGCGGGCCGGGTCGAGCACCCCCACGAACCCGAAGTCGTAGAGCTGGCTGCGGTTCTCGGCGGGGGCCGGGGAGTAGCTTTGGACGTCCACGCCCACGGGGAGCCACTGGGCGTTGAGGCCGTCGGCGGCCAGGGCCTGGGCGAAGGGCTTTTGGTCGACGAAGACGTAGTCGAAGAGCTTGGCGAAGCGTTTTTGCCACCAGAAGTTGATGGGAGAGTCGACGGCGTAGTAAACCTTGGGGATGCCGTAGATGCTGGTCAGGCCGTCCGGAAAGGCGTGCTGGCCCAAATGGTCGGTGAAAACGATCAGATCGGGGCGATCCTGGAGGCTGTTGAACACGTCGTCGAGGCGAAAGCCTTCCTGATGGGGCGGCACGAGCACCGAATGGCCCATCTGGCGGAAGGCTTGGTGGAAATATTCGCTGCCCAGGCTCAGAATCAACATGGCGCGTCTCCGAAGAATGAGGTTGGTCGGCGGCGGCTTCAGGAGAAGGCGGCCGCCGGCCGAAAATTTATTTTGGTCTCGCGGGCCTCAGGCCGGCGGCCGGGCCGCGGAGGCTTCAAGGCAGGGCGTCCAGGCGGCGTGGGCGCCGTTTTCGAGGGGCCTGCAGGGCCCGTTTTCAGGGGGCCATTTTTTGACGGCCCCGGCGTCGCTTGGGGTCTTGACGAGGCGGGGGGCTCGACTTTGGAGGCCTCCGACGAGCAGAAAAGAGTCCAGCAAAAATGAGGCCGAAAAAATTGAAGCCGGGAAACCCAAGGCGAAGGAGAGCGGCGAGACCGGGGCCGTTGAGCCCTGGAGCGTTGAGCCCTGGAGCGTTGCCCTCGAGAACGTTGGGCCAGAGAGAGTTGAGCTGGAGAACGTCGGGTTCGGCCTGGTCGAAAGCGGCTTCGGCGGCGGCCAAGCGGCGGTCGAGTCGGCGCTCGAGTCGGCCGAACGCCGGCCGCCGTGGTCCGAACGCCGGCCGGCGGACTGATTTGAGGCCAGACCGGAGGCCGGCTCGGCGGCCGGACTGGCGGAGGGTTCGGCGGAGAGACCGGCGGAGGGATCGGCGGACCGTTTCCGCGCCGGCTCGGCCTTTGGACCTGGCCGCAAGCCGAGCTTGGAGCCGGATTCGGCGTCGCGTCCGGCTTCGCCCGCGGACCTGAAGGCTTTTTTGGAATCAAGGCCCGAGTCGCGCCCCGGGTCGCGCCCTGAACCGCGGCCGGAATCGCGTTCGGCGCCGCGCCCGCCGTCGGGTTCGGAGGCGGCCAGGCAGAGGCGGCAGGGGCCGCCGCTCTCGGGTCGGCCGAGGACCAAGGCGGCGGGGGAGGTCCAAACCTCGGCCAGGCTTTGGCGGGGAAAAACCCCCAAGGGCGCCAGCCGTCCGAAGTCCGAGCAGCAGGGAAAAAGGCCGCCGTCGGCCATGAGGGCCAAACGGGTCAGCGGCTCCAGGCAGCGTTTGGGCGCTTTGGCCTGGGGGAGGCCCCAAGCTGTTTGGGGCTTTTGGCCCAAGTTGAGATAATTTTGAAAAACCAGCCAGTCGGCCAGGGCGGCAAATTTTTCCCGAAAAAGCTCCCGCTCGTCGACGTTGACGGTCATCTCCACGAAGCTGAGCCTGACCAGCGGCAAGGCGCTTTTGAGGGCTTTTCTT
>JAISZC010000123.1 GCA_031269485.1 Deltaproteobacteria bacterium | reverse complement strand
TACCTTCAGGACATGCCCTCCGGGCTGTGAGGTCCCGTCGGGCGCCGTCGCGACGGCGCCCGACGGGACCTCACAGCCCGGAGGGCATGTCCTGAAGGTAGCGGTCGGCCAGACGGCGCTGCCAGTCGCCCACGGGCTTGAGCCGGCCCAGGAAGAACCGCAGCGTCTTGGGCTCCTCCTCGAACGTCAGGCCGCCGACGAGCTCCCGATTCTCGTGGAGCCAACCGAGACGGTCGGCGACGCACTTGAGCTGGGAGAGAAAAAAAACCCGCTTTGACACGGCCAGGCGCACCAGCTCCATGGAGGACAGCTGCTCGCTGCCGTCGGGATTTCTGGCCTCCGAGAGAGCGCCGCGCTCCATGCCGCGCACGCCGCTGATCAGGTAGATGGCCGCCGCCAGGGACGCGGACGGATACTGCACCTGGGGGACATGAGGCGCGAAGCGCATGGCGTCGACGTGACAGCCCAGCCCGCCGAAGGGCGTGATTGATCGCAACTAGCGCAACTGCTGGGGCGGCCTTCGCCGCCGAAGGCGGGCCGAAAAATCTTAACTGCTCCCAGCCCGGTCGTCAAGCTCGCCTTGGGCCAGCAATTTCGGGCCCCAGGGCGGCCTGACGCCGGCTCGCTCCGCCGGGGCGCGCCAGGGCGGCCTGCCCGGCTCGCGCCGCCGGGGCGCGCCAGGGCGGCCTGACGCCGGCTCGCGCCGCCGGGCCCCAAGCCCCTGGCGCGCCAAGCTGTCGGCTACCGCCTGAAAACGGCCTTGACGAATTTTTCAAAGTACAAATTGTCGGCCAACAGCCGGCAGCCGTCCCAAGCCGGGCTCGTGCCGGCCGCTTTGGCCAAATCCTCGGCCAGCCGCCAGCCGCGGTCGTCGGCGTCGCCGTAGACGACCACCAAGTTGAGATTCGCGCCGTGCTGGCCCTTGAGGCGGCCCAAGGCGGCCACGGCCTCGTCGGCGCTCTCGGGCCGGCCGAACTCGGAAAAAAGCGCCACGGTCTTCCGGCCGGAAATGGCCGCCAGCTCGCCCAGGCCGTCGAAGGCCGGCCCCAAGGGCGCGGGGTCGGCGTCAACCTTGAAGGCGCGCAGGCGAGCCATGACCTCCGAGCGGTTGAACAGCGTCGGGCCGTAGACCGCCTGGGCCACGGTCAGCTCGGAGTCGTCGCCGCTCCACCAGGCCCGCACGGGCCTGGCCACCTTGTCGACCACCCCGGAGGGCGGCGCGTAGTTCACGGGCTTGACCACGATCAGCTGGCCCGCGTCGGGCACGTACCCCACCAGACGCTCCAGCCCGGTCTGGGCTCGGCCGGCCCGGGAGTAGCCGGCGCAGGCCGAGGCGTCGGAACGGGTCGCGTCCGGGGCCGTCCGCCCCCAGACGCCCTTGAGGCCGCTGAGATCCGCCAGCAAGACCAGCCCGTCCCGGCTGGCGGCCGAGGCCCGGGCGCTTTCGAGCTCCTGAGGCGAGGCGCGATACTCGCGCCGGTCGCCGGGCTCGGCCAGGTAGACCCGATGCCAGCCGCCGCCGGCTGGCGAATCCGAGACCACCGAAGCCGGCCAGCCGGAGGCGGTCAAACGCTCGGCCTCGGCCCGGGCCTCGACGATGTCGCGCCAGCTGCCCACGTAACGGCCGCGGACCAGTTTTTTGAAGCCCTCGCCGGTGACGGCCGGCGAGTCGGCCGGCGTGGGCCGGCCGGCCCGCTCCTGAGCGGCGGCGACGGTTTTTTCCGAGCGGGCCGTCAAAGGGGCCGTTTGAGCCGCGGCCTGGGCCAGCTCGCCGGGATTGTCGGAAGGCACGGCCTGCCAGTTGGCGATCCGGCCCTGGGCCTGCAGACGCCGCCCCAGGGCCTGGGCGTCGGCGAGCTCGCCGAAGAGGCCGACCAGCACCAGGTGGTAATCGCCCACGGGCCGCGACAGAATCTTTTTTTCCACCAGCGTCTTTTTGACCGTGAAGGCCGTCAGCCCGCTTTTTCTAAAAGCTTCGGCCGCCTTGGCGGCCGGCTCGGGATCCAGAAAGCTGCCGGCCCAAACGGCGCTGAAATCGGCGAAATAGCCCGTGTCGGCCGGCGCCACGCCGCCGAAGGCCTCCGGTCCGGCCACCCCCAAGACGGCCGGTGGCGGGCTCTGGCCGGGCTGGGCCGAAGCGGCGGGCTGGGTCGAGGCGGCGGGCTGCGCCGAGCCGCCGGAGGAGCTCCGGCCGCGAACGGCGTCGACCAGGCCGCAGCCGACCAAAAGCGTCGTCGCCGCGGCCGCGACGATGATTTTTGAAACCGGCGAAAGGGCCAATCTTGCCTCCAGCTAAGCACGAAACAAGAATGACATTTTAGCAAAAACCTAGGTTATAGTCTAAATCAGCGAATTTGAACGTTTATTATTAATGAATTATTGCGATCGTCAAATTTAAAAAAGGTATTTTTGCTAAAAAGTCAGGAACAGGCAATAGTTAAATTATATTTATACTTTAAATAATCACTAATTAATTCTTTTATTAATTTTTTTAATCCTTCCCCTCCAGATAATTTAATTCATTGATTAAAATCATCTATCTTATTTCATGTCAAACAATAAATATGATTTGTTGATGCTTTCCGCAATAGAGTCATAATTATCAGGATAGGCCTAAAAATAGCGTAAGCAAAAATTTGTATCATTTAGTAGCAAAATTCTTACAATATTCACTCGTCCAAGACTTGATCTTCTCTATAGATAGACTTAAAAGCATATATACATTACTTTCAGTTTTATTAATTGGATTAATTCGGTGTTCAATGACTAGTTTGACTTTCCACTACCAACGCTTCATCGCCACCCTCACGGATGACAACACATAGCTCGTAATCAGTGGGGGTCACTAACCATTAAACTGAAGGGACTTGCTGATCTACGCGGCGCACTTTCAACGCAGTTTATGCCGTAACTATCGTAAATAATATTTTACATTTTAACTGCGCAAGGCCGAGCAGCTCGCCAGAGGCGCCAGAGGCGCGCCGTCAAAGAGGCCGAAACTCCAGCCCGACGAAGGTCTTGGTCGGATTGCCGCGCACGAGCCGATCGTGGCGGCGCCATTGGGCCTCCCGGACCGCCAGCTTTTCCCGCGCCCCCAGTTCGGCCAGTTTGGCCAGCAGCCTTTCGACGGCCAGGCTCTTGTTGTCCTTCTGGCTCCTGGCCGTGGTCGAGCTGGCGGACAGGCCCGAAGGCTGGTGGACGACCCTGACCCCGGTTTCGACCTTGTTGACGTTCTGGCCGCCCCGGCCTGGGCTTCTGAAAGTTTCGACCTTCAAATCCCGGCCCTGAGCCACGGCCGTCGCCCAGGCCTGAAGATCGGCCTGCAGGCGCTCGGACGAGGTCGTCGAGAGCTTGGTCGCCTGAAAAAACCAGTTGCGGCGGCCGCAGTTTTTTCTCAAGGGGCCGCGGCAGATCCACAAAAGCGTTCCCTCAGGCGGGTTCTCGGGCGGGTTCTCGGGATGGCTCTCGGGCGGGCTCGAAGCCGAGCCGTCAGGAAGCTCCACCAGCGCGCTGCGGCAGCCCTCCGTCCGGAGGCCCGGAAAGCTCCTGACGCCTTCGCGTTGGACGATCGCGGCCCGGGGGCTGCGGGTCAGGAGCCAGTCGACGAAAAGGCCGGCGGCCAGCTCGCACTCGGCCGGACCTCGTCCGGAGCTGATCTGGATCAGAGACATCGGCGCCACCTTGTCATGGGGCCTGCCCGTTCGTCAGGCGCAAGCCGCGCGCCCCGGCCGCCCCGAGCCGTCTCAGCCCTTGTAGGTCAAAAGCGGCCGCAGCACGGCCGTGACGGAGGCCAAAGAGCGGCTCACCAGCGAAGCCAGGACGGTGTCGACGTTCTTGTAGGCCTCCGGCGTCTCCTGACGCAGCAGCTCCACGTCGCGGCACACCACTCGGCCGCCGAGGGCCGTGCGGCTCAAGGCGGCCTTGTCGGCCTTTTGGCCCAAACGCTCGCGGCAGGTCGATCTGGCCCATTTGCGGCCGGCCCCGTGGGACAGCGAAAAAGCCGCCGCGGCCGAGTCGGGGTCGGGCTTGAGCAGATAGCTCCACGAGCCGCGGGAGCCCGGCAGCACGACCGGGCCGCGAAGCGAGGAGACGGCCCCTTTGCGGTGGACGAAGACCTCGCCGCGCCTTTCGACGAAGTTGTGCGGCGAGTCGAGCAGCGGCCTCAGATCGCTCTTGAGGCCCGCCGCGGACATCAGCCGCCGGGCCACGGCCTGGCGGTTGAGGGCCGCCCAGCTCAAGGCCCGGTCGTGGCGCTCGAGGTAAAGCTCCGCCTCGGGCTCGTCGGCCGCGTAGCCTGTTTCGCGGTTGAAGGCCGCCAAAACGGCCGGGCCGACGCCGCGGGAGCCGGTGTGAACCAGCATCAGGACCCGATCGGGCTCGACGCCCAGAGCCGCCAAGGCCGCGGCGTCGTCGACGCGCTCGATTTTCTGCAGCTCGGCGAAATGATTGCCGCCGCCCAGGCTGCCGAAGCCGGCGGGCCGGCCGTCGGCCTCCTCGGCGGCCTGCCGCTCCAGGTCCGGATCGAGCTCCTCGTCATCGAGGCTCTCGAGGGCCGAAAGGATTTTTTCGAATTTTTCGGCGCGAAACTTGCGCAGCGGCAGCGCGGTCTGAAAAAGGGCCATGCCGCAGCCGACGTCTCCGCCAATCAGATAAGGGTAAACATGGCCGCGGGCGGCCGCGGCGAAGCCCACCGGCGAGCGCCCGCCGTGCAGATCCGGCAGGCCGACCGTGAGCTCGACGCCCGGGTAACGGTCGATGGATTCCAGCTGCCTCAAGGCGCCGCTTTCCATCCAAACGTCGGGGTCGGCGACGACGACTACGGACATGCGACCTCTTTCCGCGGACGCGGAGCTAATCGTCCAGCGCGCCTTCGGCGATGACTTCGGCGAAGCCCCACTCGCCCTCGCTGTAAGTGGGCGCCCGATGGCCGTAGAGCACTTGGGTCAGAATCGTCGAGGCGTAGCCGTAGCCGCTCAGATCGGTCAGATGCAGCGTCAGATCCGAGGCCTTGAAGGGCGGGTGGAAGCCGGAGTCGAAAAACAGCGTTTCGACGAAAGGTCCGCAGCCTTCGACCCGAAAGCGCCAGACGCCGCCGGGTTCGGCCGGCTCGCGCCGCAATTCCGCCGGAATCAGGCCGACGCCCTTGAAGGGCACGGGCCGCGCCGCCGCGGGCGCTTCCTCGTCGGGCAGATACCAGCTCAAGCTAAGGCTGTCTTCGGGGTAGGCGGGGTTGACGACCTCGGCGCCGGACAAAAAAATCGAGCCGACCTGCGCCAGGCCCGTCCGCTGATAGGCCGGACCATCGAGCGTTTCGATGCGCTGGTCGAGCAGCTCGAAGCCCGTCAGGCTTTCCGAGCCCAGGGGCGTCTCGCCGGCGCTCAGGCGCAGCTCGCGGCGGGCGCTGACGATGAGAGCCAGTCTGAGCTTGGCCATCAAGCGGTCCTTTCTCGGGCGGCGGCCGATCGGCGCCTCCGCCGGGCGTCCCCAAAGCCGACAGGGGGCGCGCGGAAAAAAAAGCTGGCCCGGGCGCCGAAGCGGCGGCCAAGACCTGGGGCTTGGCCGCTCGGACGTCAGGCCTCCGGGAGAGCCTGGATTTTTCCGAAGTCGAACTCGGGGTCCGCGAGCTCCGCGAGCCACGCCTCGGGCAGCCTCTTGCGCTTGAGCGCGCCGGCGAGCTCCCGGTTGCCCTTGACCGTGCCCAAGTTCGTGTAGCCGATCACCAGGCCGTCGGAGTCGACGACCACCTTGCGGTAGATGGCCGAGCTCTGGGCCGTGGCCGAGCGCAGCCGGTCGCCGGGGTCGAGATCGCCCGCGGCCACCAGGTCGACTCCGGCGACCTTGAGGGTGCTGGAGGGCGGCTGCGGCGCGTAAGGCCGCCGATCCTGAGGGGCGACGGCCAGGTTGCGGCCGGCGATCAGGCCCTGCTGGCGGGCGACGGTCCACAGGCCCCCGAGGCCGTCGGGGGTTTGGGCGCAGTCGCCGGCGGCGTAGACGTTCGGAACGGAGGTCTCCAAAAACTGATCGACCACGATGGCCCGGTCAATCTTGAGCCCCAGGGCTTTGGCCAAATTCAAGTTGGGCGTGACGCCGGCGGCCACGACCAGAAGCTGGGCCTCGATGACGCTCCCGTCGGAGAGCTCCACCCGCTGGAGGCGCTCGACGCCCGTGGCGGCGGCCAACGAGGCGTTGAGGCGGAAAGTCAGGCCTTGGGCGGTCAGAAGCTCGTTGAGCCGCGCCGAGCTGGCCGGGGTGGTCTGCCGAGGCAGGATGCGCTCGGCCCGTTCGAGGACGTGGACCTTCAGGCCGGCGGCCGCCAGGGCCGCGGCGATCTCCAGGGCCAGCAGCCCGGCGCCCATCAGGACGGCCGTGCGGCAACGCTTGGTCTCGTAATGGAGGGCCATGGCGTCGTTGAGGTTGCGGACGGTGAAAACCCCCGGCAAGGCGTAGTTGACCGGCGCCGGCCGGCTGCTTTCGGCCCCGACGGCCAAAAGCAGCCGGTCGAAGAGCAGCCGGCTGCCCAGCGAGCCGCGGACCATGCGATCTTCGAGGCTGACTTCGGCGAGATGCTCGCCTTTTCTGAGCTCCAAGTTTTTTTCCCGGTACCAGGCGTCGGGATGGGCGAAGATCTTGTCCGTCGTCAGCCGGCCGCTGACGATTTCCGGGAGGCGAGGCCGAAAGTAGAGGGCGTCGCGTTCCAAGCCGAAGACGGTGATGTCGGCCTTGGGATTTTCTTGGCGGGCCGTTTCGGCCGCCGTGACGCCGGCGACGCCGGCTCCGGCCACGACTATGTTCACGAAAAGCTCCTTTGCTGTCGGCCTGGCCAGAAGGCCGGGCGGCGAGACGCTACCTGACGGCGACGATCACGAACTCCTGCGGGCCCTTGGGCGTGTTGACCCTGACGTCGTCGCCCTCCTCGCGGCCCAGCAGGGCCCGGCCGATGGGCGTGGCGATGGACAGCAGGCCTTTTTCCGGGGCCGACTCGTAGGGCCCCACCAAAGTGTAGGTCCTCTCGTCTCCGGTCTCGACGTTTTCCAAAGTGACCGTCGCGCCGAAGACGCAGCGGTCGTAAGGCCCGGCGATCTCCTCGATTTGGCTGGTGGCGATCTGCGTCTCCAGCTCGCCAATGCGGCCTTCGACGAAAGCCTGGCGTTCCTTGGCCGCGTGGTACTCGGCGTTCTCCGACAAGTCG
Organism: Deltaproteobacteria bacterium; assembly: GCA_031269485.1. Lineage (GTDB taxonomy): Bacteria > Desulfobacterota > Desulfarculia > Adiutricales > Adiutricaceae > JAISZC01. The sequence continues at coordinate 1,400 of JAISZC010000123.1, read as the reverse complement.
CCGTGCGCCCTGGCCTCCTCAAGGGCCTTGATGATCCTGGGGCGCTCTTCCTTGAGCAGCTTCTCCAACTCCTTTTTGAGCTTGGTCAACCCTTCCCGGGTGATGGGAACCACATCCATGACGCGCCTCTGGCGATGTCTGAAAAAAATAGGGCCCGCCCTCGGACACAGGGCCGGCCTGCGGTTGCTGGTTTAAGGCCTAGCCCAGGGCCTGTCCGAGCCTCGGCTCGGCCGGTCAGTCTCGAAGACGAGCAGACTGCGGTGCGGAAGCGACACGGGTCAGAAAACGGCGGACGGTCGCCGGCGAAACTAGGCGCCGAAGCCGCGCGGAAAGGATGAAAAACGCCGGCGTCGGACGAAGTCTCCCTTTGGGAGGCGATCCGTCTCCATGACGCCCGCCTGCCGATTGACCACATTGTAGGACAGCCCAGGCCAAAAGGCAAGAGTCGGGTTAAACCTCCGGCCGGCCGCCAGGGCGGCCGGCGTGATCATTGGGCGCCGCCTGATATTTCTTGCCGCGTCTGTCCAATTAATGGCTGTTTCAACAGAAATATAGAGGAATAAATATCTTTTATTGCCAAATAATATTTAATAATAGCCAATAATTCACGATTTAATGCAATAAAAATGGCAATAAAAAGCAATAAAGAGCAATTTAATGCTTAAAAATAGACATAAATCGCAACAAGGCGTCCGAGCTCACCCTGGCTTTTCCCGTCCCCGATCCGAGCTTTGGTCTCGTTTTGGAGGTTGGTCGCTCCATTTTCGATGATTCCGCCCGATCTCGGGCATTGAGCTAGACATGCCTCCCATTTCAATTTTATGTTGCCAAGTCTTTCCCAATGTGATAAATTTAGCATAGCCGAGCTGCCGCGCCAGCCGACAGCTCCGGCTGGCCATTTCTTGGAAACGTCCCGGCGAAGCGCGTTCTCGGCGCCCGACGCTTCGCGTCCCCGGCGGACCGCGCCTGGCCGCCGCCGAGTTTGGGGACCCGCCCTGGCGACGCGCCGGGTCAGGCCGCGGGACGCGACCGCCAGGTCAAGACGCCCTGCCGCTGAACCGCCAGCCGCGCCGGACGCCGCGCTCGACTTCGGCCGCTTGATTTTTGTCGACTGCTTGTTTTTTGTCGACTGGCGCGCCGGCCGAATCTTCAGCCTGGCCGCAGGCGCAATTAGGCGCTTGCCTCGACGAGGCCGGCAAGCCGCCGGCCTTCCCGAACCGCCAGGGTTGGAACAGTTCTCTTGACATCGCTCCATACCAATGCAATAATCTCCAGTATGGATACTATTGTTGCCATAGGCGAAGCTGCAAAAGCATTGGGTGTTTCCATTACTACGCTTCGGCGCTGGGAGGCGGCGGGAAAGCTGACGCCTGCTCGAACGACTTCCGGACATAGGCGTT
>JAISZC010000119.1 GCA_031269485.1 Deltaproteobacteria bacterium | reverse complement strand
CCGCCGAATCCGCCGCCGGCCGGTCCGGCCGAGCCTCCAGGTCAGACGGCGCCGGCCGGTCCGCGTCGGCTGGGGGCTCATGGGCGTCCTGAAGCCTCGTCCAGGCCATCGAGGACTCCGCGTCTTTCAGCTGATCAGGCGGCGCGTCGGCGGCCGCGGCGGCGGCCGCTTCCACGGCGACGGACGAGGCGAGGGCCGCCTGGCTGGCGGCGAGACGCTTTTTCGCCGCCGAGGGCGCGACCGGCGGACGGCTCGAGGTCTCCGTCTTTTTCGACGACGAAAAGAGGGTTGCGGAGCTCGCCGCGGCGGCCGCTGCCTCTGAGGCGGCCCGCTTCGCCGCGGCCGCCGTTTTGCGGACGGGCGTCCTCCTCCGCGGCGCGGGGGCCGCCTCTTGCGTGTCGCCGCGCCTGGCTTCGGCCAAGCTTTCCTTGACCGACAAGGCGAGCCGTCGCGTGCCGAAGAGGTTTTCCACGGCCTGAGCGGGCCGCCGGGCGAGGGCCGAGGCCTTTGTCGGGGACGGCTCGGACGGGGGCCGAACCTCGCTGACGGCCTGGCCGTCCTGGGCGGCTTGAGGGTTTTCCGAGCCCTGGTCGCTCGCGGCCGTCGTGGTTTTCGAGGCGGCGGCCCGAGCCGGCTTCCGAGCGCCGGCCGCTCGGCCGACCGTCATCGTCGACTGGCCTGACGCGTCGATGAAGCCGTATTTGACCGCGCTGCGGGCCAAGCGCTCGATGACGGCGGCCTGGCTGGCCTCGTGGGCGGTCGACGGCCTCAACGGCGAGGCGCCCGCCGAGCCGGCGGCCGGACTCGAGGCGCGCTCGGCGGCGGCGTCCAGGGGCCGAGGTTCCAAATGGGTTTTGGCTTGTTTCATAGTCCCAGACCTCCCAGCCCGACTCCAGATTCGTTGCCGCCGAAGATGGTGGTCGAAAAGGAGGAGATCAAGGCGTCGATGGCCAAGAGGGCCGCGCCGATGACGCATTTGGTCACCCCGCCTCTGAAGGTGGCGTCGTGGTTGCGGCCGGTGTTGTAGAGCTCCAAAAGCCCCATGACCACCAAAGTCAGGCCGGCCACGAAGCCGATCGTCTGCACGGCCTTGGCGACGCCGGAGAGGTTGGAAGCCACGTTCTCGCCCAGGCCGCCCAAGCCTACGGCCTGGGCCCGCGCGGGCGGAAAGGCCGCGAAGGCCAAAAGCCACAAGGCGACCCCGAGCCTCGGGCGGAAAAGATGTCGGCAGGCCCGGACGAACGAGCCGGGCGAAAAGGACGAACGGACCGGACCGGACAGACCGGGCAGGCCGGCCGCGCCGGAGAGGTTGGACCGAGGTCCGTCGGACCCCGGCGGAAGGGCGCTGGCTTGGAGAAAAGACTTCATATTGACTCCTGTCGGTTGCTTGGGACGTTGAAAACGAACTTGAAATCGAACTTGAAATCGAACTTGGACTTGAACTTCGGACTCGGACGTCGGACTTGGCCCTTGGGCCTGTCGGCCCCGCTTCGCCTGGTCCTAGCCGAGCACGGCGTTCGTCACGGCCTCGACTTGGCCGCCTGCGCTGACGGCCAGCAGCTTGATGAATTCGACGATGTTGACGCACAAGACGCCGCCGACGATGTGGACCAGCGCCCTGGGGAGCCCTCCCCCCTCCCCGGCCGTCCGCTTGAGGAGATACAGGCCGCGGCCGACCCCCGCCAGGCCGGTGAGGTTGACGAGCAGCACCGCGAAGCGCACGTAGCTGGCGGCCGCATGGGCCGGCGGATGATAGGACAGCGCCTGGGCCGAGTTTTGGGCGAAAAAGGTTTGAGCCAGCGCGTCCAGCAGGCCGGGCACGTTGAGCATCAGCGCGCCGGCCGCCAGCGTGGCGCAGACCCGGCCGCGGCTCTGCTCGCGGCCGGCGAGGGCCATTAGGCCTGAGACGAACAGCCACAGGCCCATGGCCTCGATCAATAGGAACGTCACTCCCCGCCAGACCTCCAGATGGGACGCCAGACGGTTCAACACGTCGCTTTCAGGCATGGTCGACTCCCTGAAGAGACCAAGGTCGCGGGCGGCGAAAAGCCGCCGAATTTCGGGAAAAAACTCTCCTGTCCGCCCCGCGAGGGGCGGCTGAGCCGGGCCAAATGCCCGTGATCTTTGGGAAAAACCTCTCCTGTCCGCCCCGCGAGGGGCGGTTGGGCCGGGCCAAAAGCCCGGGATTTTTAGGAAAAAATTCTCCTGTCCGCCCGGCGAAGGGCGGCGCGGAAGGCCAAAAAGCCTTCGGTTTTCGCCAAAACTCTTGTCCGCCCGGGAGGGGAGGCCGCTTGCCGGCCTGTGGAGCTCAGCCGGGCTCTCGCCGCCGGGCTGCGCCGCCGCCGGCTGGTCGTGAGCCGCTGCGCTTTCGAGCGCGTCTCAAGTCGCCCTGGCCGCTCGTCGAGGCGCAGGCCGCGCCGAGTTTCGCCAAGGCCGCGCCGGGGCCGCCCTCGGGCCGCCTCGGCCCCAGCGCTTGCCCCGTGGCCCCGGCTTCAGCGCTCCGCGGACAAAATCAAAATTCCCACCAGGCTCCCGGCGTCGATGGTCACCGTAGGGGGCCGATCGAAGCCTTTTTCCAGCTGGTTGGCCGCCCGGCCGCCGACCTGGCCCAAGGCCTCGACGGCCACCTCGCCCATGGAGGCGCGGCCGCCGTCGGTCACCACCACGTCGCCGTAGACGCTCACCGTGGCGCGGCGGCCGCTCATGGCCGAGCCGAGGCCTTCGAGAAAGCTCGCGGCGGCCAGTCCGCCCCAGCGCTCCCAAAAGTGGCTGTCGACCTGGCCCGACAGGGCCGGCGAGGAGGTGCTCGGATCCACGGCCAAGGCCTCCAAGTTGACGGAGGGGCCTGAAAGGGGCGTCAAGCGGGTGAAGCGCACCTCCAGGGCCCGATCGCGTCTGACGAAGGCCCCCATGAGCCTGGCGCCCTTGAGGGGGCCGCCGAGCACCCGAGCCAGCGCCGGAGTCGGCAGATCGCTGTTGACGGCCGTCTCGAAGGCCGCGTAGAGGATCCGGCCCGGACGGAGCTCGGCGTCGAACGCCGGCGGGGCCGGCGCGGAGGCCGGGGAGGCGGACGGCTCGGCCGCGCTCTTTTTGGCCAGCCAGGCGCCGGCCGGGGCGGGGGGCGGCAGGGCCCGCAAGTCGGCCAAGAGGGCCAGGCGCAGGCCGTCGTCGGCCGCGGCGCGGGCCTCGGCCGGGGGCTTGGCGGTCCGGCGGGCGGGCGCGTCGGGGCGGCTTTGGGGCTGCTCGACCAGCGGCGGGCGGTCGGCGGCCGGGGCGGCCGGGCGAGGCGCGCGGGCCGTCGGGGTGGCCGGAGGCGTCTGGGCCGGCTCGACGCCCACGGGGACGGCGGCGTACGATTCGCCCAGCTCCAGAGCCCGGTCCGCTCCGGCGCGGTTGAGCTCGTCGATCATCTGGTTGTACTCCGGAGTGCCGCGGCCGCCGGCTGAGGCCGCCAGGTTGCGGGTGGACAAGCCCTGAGCCGAAGAGGCGACGGGCTCGTCGGAGGCGGAGAAAAGCAGCCAGCGAGCGCCCGCGACGAGGGCCGCGAGGGCCAAGGCCGCCCCTAGCGCCAGCTTGAATCGTTTGGGGGTCGCGAGCTTCATGGGGCCGGCGTCCCCTGGGGCGTTCCGTCAGGCGCGTCAAGCGGCGGCCCCAGGGCCGGCCCGAAGGGCGCCCCGGCCGGCGACGCCGAGTCGAGGTCGGCCCCCGGCAGAGTCAGGGCGGTCACGTCCTCGGCGCGGGCCAGCAGGACCGAGCCGGCCGCCGCGAACTCGTAGGCCGACAGGCCGCCCGGGCCCTGGACGCGGGCCCGGGGCGCGGGCCACAGGAGCGCGTGCGGGGTGCGCAGGAACATCGTCGCGCCGGCCTGGTAGAACACCGAGCCCTCCAGGGCCGGCTCGGAAGCCAGCCGGCGGCCGCCGGGCGGGGAAAGGCCGTCGAGGACGGCGTAAAGGCTGTCCCCGACGACGACCGACGGGGGCCGGGCGGCCGTCTCGGGCAGGGCTTGGGGCCCGCGGTCCATGACCTGGTAGACCACCAGGCCGTCGACGCGGCGGCCGGGCCTTAGGGCCGAAGAGGCCTCCAGACGCAGCAGCAAAGGCAGCTCGTGGCCGACGAGGGTCACCACGAGGTTGGAGCGGGCGTGGTTGGTCAACGGGGCGACGATGAGCTGGTTTTCGTGCTCGCCGCCGAGGACCTCTACGTTGAAGAGGGCGCCGCTGCCCAGGACGGCCGCCGAGACGGGCCAGGGGCGGCCGGTGGAGTCGGTGAAGACCAGGGCGGTCACCAGGTTGGGGGTGAGCTCGACCTTGGGCGGCTCGAAGCCCGGCTCCAGGCGCACCCTTTCCGTGCGGGCCTTGAGGGCCCCGAGGGGCTCGTCGGACAAGGCCTCGGCCCGGGCGTCCTGGCGGCGCCGGTAGGCGCGAACCTCATCGGGCGTGGCGGCCAGAAGCTCTTCCAGGGAGCGCTCGTAGACGCGTTGGCGTTCTTCGGCGTCGGTCGAGGCGTCGTCCGTGGCGTTGGCGGAGGCGGCCGCGCCGGAGGCTGCGGAGGATTCGACGTCGGAGGCGGCGGGCGCGAAGCCTGCGACGCCGGAGGCTTCGGACGCGACGACTTCGGACGCGGAGCCTGCGACGCCGGAGGCGGCGGGCTCGGAGGGCGCGGCGGCGTTCGACTTCGGCGGCGCCTCGGCGGAGGCCAAGGAGCCCAAGGAGGCGGCGCCCTCGGCGAGGTCGCCCGTCGCCGGGAAGCGGCCGCCGTCCGCGGCCGCCGGAACGCTCAGCCCGGCGGCCGTCAGCTCGGCTAAGGTCGGGGACGACCTGGAGCCAGGCTGTCCGGCTGTGGCGACGAGCGCCGCGGCGGCGTGTTCGGCCGCTTCGGCGAAGGCCGTCGCCCCCCCGGCGTCGGTCCTTGGAGCGACGACAGCTCTGGCTACGCCGGTCCTGGAAGCGGCGACGGGCCGGGAGACGCCGGTCGAAACGCCGGGCGAGACGCCGGTCGAGACTCCGGACGCGGTCTCGGCCGCGGCGCCGGCCGAGACGCCTTGATAGGCGCTTTGAACCAGCCGAACGACAGGACCGCCGGCGTCATCCGGGCGGCCGGAGCGGCCCGCAGGCGAGGCTCTTTTGGCGGAGGGGCTCGGCTCGGAAGCGGCCCAAGCCGGTCCGGCGGCCAAAGCGACGCAAAGGCAGCCCAGTCCGGCCGCCCAGGCGGCGTGGTTGAGCCGGCGCTCGGAGCCCAAACGGCCGCCGCCGAGCCTGGCGACGCTCCGGGGCTTGACGTCGGCGTTCGGACGCCGGCGGGAGACTCGGGCGTTCAAGGCGCCCAAAGGAGGCGAAGAAGTAAAAAGGCCGTCGAAGGAACCGGCCTGGCGGTCTGGGCCGGCGGCTTGGCTGTGGTTAAACGCTGCGATCATCGTTGACCTCTTGAAACGTTTTTATGAGAAAGGTGGTCGGCCCGAAGCGCCGGTCGTCCAGGACGTGCCGTCGCGAACGGCCTTCGGGTTCGGAGCGGCTCAGGTCCCTCGGCGCCGAACGCGACGCTCTGATGACCATGGTAAGCATTTGCGCAGCGAACGAAATACATAATGGCTCGAAAAGTTAGCGCGCCGTTGATGAAAGGCTGCGGCTCAAATGGCGCAGTCGCTGGACAAGAGCGAAATTGGGCTGCATAAGTCCCGAAAATTTTTTTGAGCCGCGAGGCTGCCGAGACTGGCGCCGGCCGGCTCGAGACGTCTTGGGCCTTTTTTGGGCGACGTTTTTGGACGAAAAAAAGACAAAAAGACGAAAAGCGCCCGCCGAAGGAACCGGCCTGGTGGTCTGGGCCGGCGGCTTGGCTGCGGTTAGACGCTGCGATCATCGTTGATCCCTTGAAACGTTTTATGAGAAAGGCGGTCGGCCCGCAGCGCCGGTCGTCCCTGGACGTGCACCTCGCGGACGTCGCAAACGGCCTTCGGGTTCGGAGCGGCTCAGGTCCCTCGGCGCCGAGCGCGACGCTCTGATGACCATGGTAAGCATTTGCGCAGCGAACGAAATACATAATGGCTCGAAAATTTAGCGAGCCGTTGATGAAAGGCTGCGGCTCAAATGGCGCAGTTGCGGGACAAGAGCGAAATTGGGCTGCATAAGTCCCGAAAATTTTTTTGAGCCGCGAGGCTGCCGAGACTGGCGCCGGCCGGATCGAGACGTCTTGCGCCTTTTTTGGGCGACGTTTTTGGACAAAAAAACGAAAGGCCCGTGGGGGGCGCGACGACGAAAAACGCCCGCCGAAGTAACCGGCCTGGTGGTCTGGGCCGGCGGCTTGGCTGCGGTTAGGCGCTGCGATCATCGTTGACCTCTTGAAACGTTTTATGAGAAAGGCGGTCGGCCCGCAGCGCCGGTCGTCCAGGACGTGCACCTCGCGGACGTCGCGAACGGCCTTCGGGTTCGGAGCGGCTCAGGTCCCTCGGCGCCGAACGCGACGCTCTGATGACCATGGCAAGCATTGGCGCAGCGAACGAAATACATAATGGCTCGAAAATTTAGCGAGCCGTTGATGAAAGGCTGCGGCTCAAATGGCGCAGTTGCTGGACAAGAGCGAAATTGGGCTGCATAAGTCCCGAAAATTTTTTTGAGCCGCGAGGCTGCCGAGACTGGCGCCGGCCGGAGCGAGACGTCTTGGTGTTTTTGGGGTTTTTGGGGCGACGATCGTGGGGCGAAAAAAGACAAAAAATTTGCGGTAAGGACGAAGGCGAGGAACGGCGAAGGGCGGCGAGAAAATGGGCGTTTTGGCGGAACGAAAAAAAACGCCAAGCGGCTGGCGCGAACGCGCCCGCTTGGCCTTGATTTGTCTTTCAAGCGTCAAAGAGGCTGGAATAAAAGGCGGTCGGCGGCGACGAAGGCCGGGGCAAGGGAAAAAAGGTTTGGCAGCGCGGCACCGGGGCAAGCGGACCAAGGCTGATTCCGGCGTTTGACGCCAGGACCGGCGGTCAATTGCGGGCTCGACGCCGGTCTGCGCGCCTGGCCAAGGAACGGTCCGCCGGATACGCCGGACCTTGCTTATCCTTGCTTATCCTTGCTTATCCTTGCTGATCTTTGTGATCTTTGCTGGCCCTTGTCGGCCTGTTGCTGAGCCATTGTGACTCGCCCGAATTGCGCCGCAGGGTTGGAACAGTTCTCTTGACATCTATCCATACCTATGCTAATATCCATTATGGGTACTATTGTTGCCATAGGCGAAGCTGCAAAAGCATTGGGTATTTCCATTACTACGCTTCGGCGCTGGGAGGCGGCGGGAAAGCTGACGCCTGCTCGAACGACTTCCGGACATAGGCGTT
>JAISZC010000246.1 GCA_031269485.1 Deltaproteobacteria bacterium | reverse complement strand
GCATCGGTCGGCCAGTCGAGTTCTACTGAGAGCCCGTCCACGCTCGCCGCGTAACGACTCGCGGCCGAGCGGACCGCCAAAGCCCTTGTTTTTCAAGGCCTCCAGCCGCCAAGCCTCCGTTCTCGCCCCTGTCGCGCGAGGCCTCCGCAGAGCCCGTCCACGCTCCGGCGAAAAGCCACGCGGCCAAGCGGGCCGCCAAAGCCCTTGTTTTTCAAGGCCTCCAGCCGTCGCATCGGTCGGCCAGTCGAGTTCTACTGAGAGCCCGTCCACGCTCGCCGCGTAACGACTCGCGGCCGACCGGACCGCCAAAGCCCTTGTTTTTCGCGGTCTCCAAGCCTCAGCTGTCGCCCCTGCCGGTCGAGTCCTCTTGCGCGAGGGGGCCCTGTCGTCGATCAGCGCGCGGCCCATGATGGCGCCGCCTTCAGGCCATTCAATTCGGGCGGTTTTGGCGGCTCAGATGCGCCGCAAGACGGGCATCTGCACGTACGTCAGGGTGGGGTTGGCCGGATCGGCCCTCAAAGGCTCAAGGGCGTTGAGAGTGGAGAGCAAGTCGGCCTGGAGCCGACGCCGGCGATCGACGTCGGTCAGCACAGTCGGTCCGGCGGCCATGGTCAGGCGAAAGATGTGATCGCGCACGATGATCTTGTTGGCTTCAATGAGCGCGGCGTCAGGCTTGTCGCGCAAATGAAGGATAATCTCCATTTCCACGACGCGGGCGTCCGGACCTTCGCCGAGGGTGAAACGAAACCGATCAAGCTTGACCTCCTCCGGCGTCGGAACGTAGGGCTCCTCCACCTGCAGGGGCTCAACCGCCGCGGTCGGCTTGGCTTGCTGGAAAAAAAACTTGTAGACGGCGAACGTCAAGCCCAAGGCCGCCACCGCAACGGTGCCTAAGACAATCATCATTTTGAATTTAGGAATTTTTTTGACGCCCGTGTCGGCCAGGACCGTGTCGATGAGAAGCTCTGGCTCCTCGACCGGCTCGGGCTCGGGCTCGGGCTCCGGGGCCTTGACAGGCAGACGGGTGGAGTCGGGACTTAGGCTTTCGGCCTCTTTCTTGACTTGATCGAAGATGCCGTCGAGATCGAGCTCGACCTTCATAGGCACGCCGTCCGATTCGCCGTCCATGAGGCTTTTCAAAAAATCGCTGCGGCCCGGATCGGCGCCGTCGTCGGCTCGTCGATCCAGGCGTCCGTCGCGGCGTTCCGCCTCGGCCGTCGGCTTGGCAGGCGCGACCGCGGACTCGGTCCGGCCTGCGACGGCCGGCTTGCCGGCGTCGCCGGGCGCGGCCGAGGATGTCGACTTGCCGGCGCCGCCTGGCGCGGCTGGCGCCGCCGAGTCCGTCGGAGCGGACGGAAAGACCAAGTCATCCTCCAAGTCGAAATCATCGTCCACCTCGACGTCGTCGCTGGCGGCGTCCATGGGTCCAGTCGGCTCGCCGCGGGCGGCGAAGTTCAGGTCGGCGTCAAAGTCGTCGGGCCCGACGGCGAGAGCGGCGGCCTTCACTTCGTCGAGACCGCCAAGGTCGAGGCCGCCGAGGTCGAGGCCGCCGAGGTCAAGCGCGGCGCGGCCGCGGCCGACGGGGGCCTGGCCCGAGTCCTGGCTCAAGTCCGGCCCCAAGTCCGGCCCCAAGTCCGGCCCCAGGTCCCGAATCTCGTCGTCGGCTTCTTTGGGGCCGCCGTCTCGCGTCGCGTCGCGACGCGCGTCGTCGAGCTCAAAGTCGTCGTCGGCCGGGACCGTGGCGACGAAAGACGAGTCCGCCGAAGCCTTGGCGGCCTGCTCCAAGCTCGGCCCAGGCCCCAGATCGGCGGCTTGACGAGGCGAACGGGGGGAGTTTTTCCGGGAGTCGGTCGACGCGTCGTCCCGGCCGTCTTCGGCGAGGCCGAGAGCTTCCGAAGGGTCCGCGGCCTGGGGCGGGCCGACGGACGACGAGCGCTCAGGGGCCGCCGGGCCGCCGGGCGCGTCCCAGTCGTCGGCCGTCGGGTCCAGCGGCAGGTTGTCCCAGTCGTCGTAGGCCTGGCTTTTTTTGGGCTCGTCGGACAATTTTTCACCAATGACCGGCCGGCGCGTCCCCATCGGGCGTCAGCGGCCGGGCTTGTCGAAATACCTCGCCAGCTTGCCTTTGAGCCGTATGACGCTTTTGGTGTGCAGCTGGCTGATGCGCGATTCGGTGTACCCCATGACCTGACCGATTTCCTTCATGGTCAGCTCCTCATGGTAATAAAGGGTGACGACCAGGCGCTCCTTGTCCGGCAGGGCGTCGATGGCCTCGGCCAAGACCCGCTTGATCTCGATTTGCCCCATGGAGGTCAGGGCGTCGACGTTGTTCTCGTCGGCCAATATTTCGTAAATGTCAATGGCCTCGCGGCTCGAGGCGGCGCCCTCGACGCGGAAGGCCTCCAAATCGAGCATGTTGACGGAGCTGACTTCGTCGAGCAGCCGCAGGTAGGCCTTCAGCTCGAGGCCCATGGCCGCGGCCGATTCCTCGTCGGAGGGCGGATGGCCCAGGTCCTGCTCCAGCCGCCGCCAGAGGCGGTCGAGATCGGCGGCCTTCTTGCGGATGGTGCGGGGCACCCAGTCGAGGTTGCGCAGCTCGTCGATCATGGCCCCCTTGATGCGAAACTCGGCGTACGTTTTGAACATGATGCCGCGCTCGGGCTCAAAGCGGTCCACGGCGTCGATGAGGCCCAGCACGCCCGAGGACATCAGGTCCTCCTTGACGATGTGGTCGGGAAGCCGCGCGGCCAGCCGGTCGGCCAAGTAGCGGATCAGCGACGAGTACTGCTCGACGTACTGGGTTTTCTCGGCCATGGTCAAGCCGCGCCAGGAGGGCCGATCGGCTTGGCCGTCCGACCCGTAGGTCTGCAGGTTCGGCGAGGACGGGGTTAGGCGTTCGCTCATCAGTCCACCGGACGTTCCATGGTCACCAGGCGGTTGAGAAACAGCACCAGCCCGCCGGCGCCGAAGGCCGGAGGTTTCCGGTCGAGGAGAGCGCGGGCCAAATCTTCGATGCGCCTGGAGGCTTGGCATTCAGGGTTGGAGATGAAGAAGGGCTTCTGCTTGCGGACGGCGGCCGGGACGGCCTCGTCGTAAGGCACGTAGCCGACCAAATCGAGGGACACTCCCGAGAGATATTGGCCGGAGACGCCGCTGAGCAGATCGAAGACGGCCCGGGCCTCCTTGGGGCCGGAGACCATGTTGGGCAGCAGATAGAAGCTGCTTTGGCGGTGCTTGGTGTTGAGGGCCTTGATCAGCGCGTAGGCGTCGGTGATGGAGGTCGGCTCGTTGCTGACGATCACCAGGTGCTCCTGGGCCACGAGATTGAAAAAGACCACATTGGGCCCGATGCCGGCGGCCGTGTCGATGAGCAGGAAATCCAAGTCGCCCTGCCAGCCCTCGAACTCGGCGATCAGGCGGCTTTTGTGCTCCTCGCCGATGACGTTGAGCTCCAGGATGCCGCTGGCCGCCGGCAGGATGCTGACGCCCTTGGGGCCCTTGAGCACGATCTCCTTGAGGGTCTTGCGGCCCTTGAGCCAATCGTGGATGGTGAACTGGGTCCGCAGGCCCAGCAGCACGTCGGTGTTGGCCAGCCCCAGATCGGCGTCCCAGATGAGCACCTTGCGGCCCAGACCGGCCAGGGCCAAGCCCAGGCCCAAGGTCACGTTGCTCTTGCCCACGCCGCCCTTGCCGCTGGAGACGGCCACCACCCGGACGGGCTTGGCGGGGCGG
>JAISZC010000243.1 GCA_031269485.1 Deltaproteobacteria bacterium | reverse complement strand
TCGGACGACGGACAATACGAGGTGAAAAAGACTTGAAGCCGTCCGACGACTTCGGTTCTCGGAGGGAAGCGACGCCCCTGCTTGTCTCGAGGGCGCAGCTGACGGTCGGCGAGTCGCCTGACGACGAGCAAAGGGCGTCGGCTCTGACGTGCTGGAAGATCGTCTGGCGCTGGCCTGGCGCCCGGCCGCCAAACAGCATCGGGGACGATATATGTGGGCACATGGTTATTTTTGTTTCAGTAGCGGCAATATTACAGACAATATTAATTAATATGTATATAGAAAATTTAAAACACAAAAATTGGACCTAATAATTAAAAATTATTCAATTAAAGTAGAAATTCTCAATAGAAGGTCAGCTAACGAACAATACATTTCTCAGATGAAAAATAATTTTAAATTAGGTAATAATTATCTTCGCGGAGAACTTGGCGATATAATAAATCCTATTTTCTCGGCTGCAGCATCAAGTTTGAGAAAATTCGCAACAAAAATGAATAAAACTATCTAAGAAGTTAATTGAACTAAATTATAGCAAATTACCACGAAAATACAAAAATAAACAAATAACAAGTTATTCAGTTAGAATAAAACGAGCAACTCCTAAACATTTAGTTGGATATCTCGAACATTGTAAAAATTTTGAGCGTTTAAGAACTTGAATATAAGAACTTAATTTATGACGAAGCATCCTATCGCCTTAGTAAAATAATTGGCTTTTACCAAAACCACATTGAAATATGCTGGGGTGAGAGGATAAATTTATCTTAAAACTGTCATTTAATTAAATATGCATAAATTTCAAAAAATTATCTAAGATCCGCTGTTTTTTTGAGCCCTCGAAATGCCCTTTGGCCTTGGCGACTAATTAACTGAATATCAAACTGCTTTCTGCGCCGAGTTAGCGCGAACGCTTGACGTCGAGCTCAGCCTGCCGCGGACTTGACGCCTAAAACAATGCCGTCAAAACTTGCTCGGCCCAGGCCTGGGTTTTGGCCCCCAAACAAAAGGCCCCTTGGTCAGCGACCAAAGGGCCCCAACGAAGCCTTGGACTCTTAAGCCTTGCTCTCAGCCTTGGTTTCGGCTTTGGCCTCGGCCTTGCTCTCCGGGGCCGAACCGGAGGCCTCGGCGGCCGGCTTGGCCTCGGCCGCTTTGGCCGGCGCGGAGGCGCCGGGCTTTTTGGCGTAATCGGTGACGTACCAGCCGCCGCCCTTGAGCTGGAAGCTGTTCATGCTCATGAGCTTGGCGAGCTGGCCGCCGCAATGGGGGCACTCCTGCAAGGGCTTGTCGGAAAACTTCAGCAGAGCCTCGGTGATCTGACCGCACTGACCGCACTGGAACTCGTAGATGGGCATGGCGACCGCTCCTGGCGGCCCTCCGGCGGAGGGCCTATATGTCGTTTGGCCGCGCCGGGCGGCCCGAGTCTTGAGGCGAAGGGCTCCAGCCTGAGGCTCGGAGCCGCTTTCATTAAGGTAAGTCCAAGGTCCGAACTTGTCAAGGATCGGTGGCGCCGCCGCCGAAAAAAAAATTAAAGGCCGGCGTACAGCCCGTCCAGCAAGGCCCGTCGGCCGCCGGCCTTCGCCAGCCGCGGCGCCTCGAAGGCCTCGATCGCGGTCCGCCGCAGCCGCCCCAGCAAGCGGACGTAAGGCCACGGCGTCAAGGCGTGGCGCAGGGCGGAGCGGCCGGTCACGAAATCGTAAATGAGCCGAAAGTTGGCCGGCTCGGGCGGTTCGGGGACCGGCGGGCCTTCGCCGGCCGCCGGCTTGCGGGCCGTCAGCAGCACGTTGCCGCCGTCAGCCGACAAGTCCGCGCCCAAAGGGCGAAAGCCGTTTTTGACCGCCAGTTGCCGGAGCGTGGCCGGGCAGAAGTTGAACAGGTGAGCCTCGTGGAAGGCGCTCCGGGGCGACTGGCTGGCCGACAGGACGTTGGGGACCTCGACGGCCAGCAGGCCCCCGGGGCGCAGGGCGCGGAAAAGCCGCGCCAAAGTTTCCGACGGATCTTCGGTGTGCTCCAAGACGTGCCAAACGGTGATCACGTCGAAGCGGTCCGGCGTCAGCCGCGCGTCCTGGACGAAGCCGACCTCGACTGCCAGGCCCAGCTCGCGGCGGGAGTATTCGGCGTAGCCGCGGTTGGGCTCGATCCCTTCGGCTTGCCAGCCCAGCCGGCTCATCAGATGGACGAACTCGCCGCCGCCCGAGCCCACGTCCAGCAGGGCCGCTCCGGACGGCGGCAGCAGCGCCCGAAGCCGCTCGAGCCGCGAGAGGGCCGTCAGGCCGGCCCGATGGACGTGCTTGAGCTTGGGGGTCAGCGTCCCTTTGTAGCTGAGCCGGTAGCTTTCCTCGTAAAAGGCCCGGGCGTCGTGGGGCCGGGGGTCGGACCAGACCAGGCCGCACCGGCGACATATCACGGTCCGCAGAGGCGCCCCCGACCGGCTGCGGTCGGCCAGCCGGGCCGCGTCGACGCCGCCGCACAAATTGCACGCGACGCCGACGTCCGCGCCGTCGGCCCGGGCCGCCTCGCCCGCGCTCTCGCTCGCTCGCCCACTCATCGCTTCACCGCCGCCGGCGGCCCCTGAGCCCGGCCAAAAAGGCCGCCGGGACCGGTCAAGTGGCGGGCCAGGCCCGCCGAAGCCAATCCTGGGGCCGACGAAATCAAAAAGGCCAAAACCCGTGGGGTTTTGGCCTTTTGTCACGCGGCCCGGTCACGACGCGCCGAGGTCCCGACGCGCCTAGATCCCTACGCCCGCCGGCGAGGCCCCCAGCGGGCCCGCCCGGAATATATGGTAGGCGTGAAGAGATTTGAACTCTTGACCACTACCGTGTCAAGGTAGTGCTCTCCCCCTGAGCTACACGCCTTAAACACCGAAAGTCGGACGACCTTGCTCGTCTTGCCGATCATTATGCCACCAACGGCGGGCCGGTGTCAACCCCTGATTTTCGCCTCGGGCGCCGGCGTCCCCTGGGCCCTTCGAAGCCCAGGCGGCCCCTAAGCGCCGAAGCGTCCCGCAGCGCCCCGGCGTCGCGGCGAGCCAGAGCCCGGCCAGTCTCCTCAGAGGTCCTCGACGGCGGCCGCAATGAAGATCAGCAGCTCCGTCCTGGCGAGGCCGGCCAAGGCGCGGTCGGGAAAAAGCCAATCCGTCAGCGGCTTGACCTCGGCGGCGTCTTGGACGCCGCCGACGAACGCGATCTGGCCCTGTTGGAGCGGGATTTTGGCCAAGGCCGAGCGGCCGTCGACGTGGGACAACAGCGAGGCGCCCAGGCCGCTCCGGCTCAAGGCCAGATCCAAGGACAGGCGGCGGCCGTCTTCCCCGAGGTGGGGAGTCAGCCGCAGCTCCACGAACTGCGGCCCGGCGTCCGGGGCTCGCTCATAAGGGTCAGGGGCGGCTTGAGGGCTTTGGGCGATTTCCCGCAGATAAACCTCCTGATCGTCGTCGGCGGTCAGCCGGCGAGACGCGACGGTCCGGATCCGGCCCAAGCTCTCGGCGGCGTCGAGCTGGGCCTCCAGAGCCAGCGAGGCGGCCGGGCCGAGCAGACCCGAGCAGACGGCGGGCGCCGCCGCAGGCCGCCAGGCGGACAAGCTGGGCTCGTCCGAGGCGCCGGCCGAGCCGCCGGCCGAGCCGCAACCCCAGCGCAGGCCCAGCGCCTCGACGAACTCGGCGGAGGCCTCCACGAGGCGGGCTTTGATGAGCGCCTGCTGGGCCGGCCGGTCGTGACGCGAAAAAATGACGGCCAGGGCCTGAAGGGCGCCCAAATCGTCTTCGACCACGACGTCCCGGCCCGCGACCCGCACGCGGCCGCGCCGGCTCTTGGCCTTGTCGAGCTTCTCGGCCAGGGCGGCGACGGGGGCGTATTTGGGGGTGAAAACTTTTTTGACCAAAGCCTGGCTGGCTTCGGAGTCGACGACGTCGGACCTGGCCTGTTGGGCGGCGTCGAGGGTGTCGATGCGCAAGACGGTCCCGTTGTCGATGACGACCAGATTCCTGGAGCCCAAAATCAGATCCAGGGCCTCGCGCCAAGGCGTCTTGTCGAGCTTGACGGTGACTTTGCCGGACGCTTGATCGGAGAGCAGCACGTTCTTGCCGGCCACCTCGCCGACGAGGCGCAGGAGGGCGCGAAGATCGGCGTTTTGAAAATCGAGCGATATCAGCGTGTCGGCCTCCGCGGGCGCGGCACCGCCTTCGGCCGGCCCCGTCGGCGCCGTCGCGGCGCCGGCCTCGCCGGGCGAGAGGACGGCGGGGGCCGCCGACGGCTTGACGTCCGACTGGACGAGCTCTTCCGGGACGAAGTCCAAGGCGGCCGCGGCCGGTCCGGCCCACGCCAGCGCGGCGCCCAGGAGCGCGGCCAGCCGCTTGGGCGCGAGCCGTCGCGCCGGGCCGGACGCCGGCGGGCCGGCCGACTTGACGGCCAGCCCGAAAGCTCGCGCCCAAGCCCGCCGAACAATGACGCGCCGCAAAAAAAACATGGTTCACCGCCTGTCGCGACTTGGCGTCGCGCGCGGCGGACGGTCCGTTCCGGCCGCTCGGCTTCGCCATGTTTTTAATCGGCTTGGCAAGCGCAAAACTTTAAGGCCCCAAAGACAGGCCGGCGCCAAAAGCGCGTCCGGCTCAGCTCAAAGCCCGCCGCCGCTCGTCCGGCGTCCTTCGTCCGGCGTCTTTCGTCCGGCCAGACCAGCGAAAAGCCGCGCCCGAAAGCAAAAAGGCCCCGCTCCGCCTTTGAGGCGAAGCGGGGCCCGACGAAGGCCGGCCAAGAGCCCGTCAAATAGGGAGAGGAATGATGTTGGCCGTGATAAAGATCAAAAGTTCCGTCTTTTGGTTGGTTATGTCGCGATCTTGAAAAAGCCAACCCAAAAGTGGAATGTTGTGGAGGCCAGGCACGCGCACCGAGCTGGTGCGGTTGGAGTCTTCGATGATGCCGCCGATGACCACAGTTTCGCCGTCTTTGACCATGAGCTTGGTGCGGGCTTCCTTGGTGTTGATGTAAGGAGAGCCCAAAGCCGTGGGAATGACGCTGTCCTTGGTTAGGGTGATGTCCAAGCTGACGACCTGGCCGCTTTCTTCGATATGCGGAGTGACGCGCAATTCCATGACCGCGTCTTTAAATTCGGTGGTGCCGGCGGTGTTGACCGTCGCTCCGCTGGTGTACGGCACCTGGGTGCCTTGCTTGATGTAGACTTCCTCGTCGTTGGCGGCCATGATGCGGGGCGCCGAGACCGTTCTCGTCTGCCCGGTGCTCTCGGTGGCCTGCAGCGACGCCGACAGGGCCAGCGAGCCGGCGCGGTTGATGAAACCCACGCCCAAGTTGGCGGCTATCTTGCCCGTGCCGCTCGAGTTGCCGAAGTCGGCCATGCCGAAGAGGCTGTTGTGCGCGCCCTCGGTATCAGGGTTGGGCGTCGGCGTCTCAGGGAAGCCCGAAGGCATCGTGGGCAACGAAGCAGTGCGCTGGCCGTAGCCGCCGCCCCAACGCACGCCCAATTCTTGCGTGAAATCGGCCGTGGCCTCCACGATGCGAGATTCTATGAGAATCTGCTTGGTGACGTTGTCGTTGCGCAAGACGACGTCCACCATGGACGCCAGAGAGTCCTCGTCGTCCTCGACGTAAATTTCGTTGCCGACGACCTTGACGCTGCCGCGCATGCTCTTGACTTTGTCAAGCTCGGCGGCCAAAGTGGTCGCCGAAGCGTAGACGGGGGTGAATCTCTTTTTATACAAAGGCACCCTGGTGTTGGGATCGGAGACGTCGATCGTCGCCCGCCTGATGGCGTCCAGGGAGTCGATGCGCAACACGTTGCCGGTTTCCTGGACGCCCAAGTTCTTGGAGGCCAGCACCAGATCCAGAGCCTGGTCCCAAGGCACCTTGGTCAACTTGAGAGTGACTTTCCCGGCAACTTGATCGGAAACGACCACGTTCTTGCCGGAAACCTCGCCGATGAGGCGCAGGATGTTGTGGATGTCGGCGTTTTGAAAATCAAGCGAGATAAGGCTGCCGGTGTAGACCTTGTTTTCCTTGTTGCCAATGGACACGCCGACGTTGGAGCTGAAGGCGGAGGAGGGGGCGGACGCCGTCGAGGCCGTCGAGGCCGTCGAGGCCGTCGAGGCCGCCGTGATCGCCGGGGCGGACGCCGGCTGCGCGGGGGGCTCGGCGGGGGAAAAATTGAGTTGAGCCCAAGCGGCGCCGGCCAGCAGGAGCGTGAAGGCCAGCGCGGCCGTCAAGGATCTTTTGATTAAGCTTGTGGGGCGGCTCATGATGCATCTCCTCGGTCGAAAAAAAGCAATTTTTCCCTCAAGGCTGAGACCGGCGGCGTACGCGCGGACGGACCAGAAAAGCGCCGGAGAGGTCCACCCGTCGGCCACGGGACGGCCCTCGTCCCGCATTTGTCTAATCGGCGCCGTAGGGCTGAAACTTGAATCCCGCAAGGCGAAGATATGGGCTGACGCCCATTTTGGAGGAGGTAAAAAGCTAGCTGTTTCAGCCGTTAAAGGAAAAATAAAATTTGTTCGAGTTTTCGTCGGCGACAGCCCAAGCTGACAGGCGGCCCGTCCAAAAGTTGACGGGCCACTCGCCTTAAAGCTGACAGACTACTCTCTCAAAAGCTGCAGCGCCTCCTCGCCCAGCTCTTCCGACTCCGGATAGAGCCTCAGCTCGGTGACGCGCAATCGGGTTTCGCCCAAGTAGTTGGTCTCGGGCTCCTCGATGATGACCGTGTTGGCCGTGATCTCCTTGACGTAGCCGTTGTTGGGGCCGATAAGCGTTCCGCGGTGGAGGATGTAGCCCACGCCGGCGTTGTCGACCAGCGCCGAGGTTCGATCCGGGTTGTCGGTCAGCACGATGGCGTTTAGGGTGAACTGGTTGAGGGCCAGCCGCTGCAAGACGGGCTTGCGGCGATCGAGCTCCTTTTTCTTGTCGACGTCGGGCGGCCGGGCCACGGTCTCGATGGGCATGAAGGGATCGCCGATCGTGGGCCCAAAGGCGTAGTCCTCCAAAATCGAGTCACGCCAAGCTTCGAGTTCGGCCCGCACGGCCTTTTTGGCCTCCAGGGCCTTGGCCTCCTCGGGGGTTTTGGGCGGCAAGTCGGGTTCGTCGTTGGTCGGCAGCGCGGGCGGCACCGGAGGCGGAGCGTCGGACGGCACCCGGGGAAAATCGAAGGGCGGCGGCGGAGGCGGAGGCGCGAAGTCTGACGGCTGCTGGCCGTCCGAAAGGGACGCCGGCTGGAAGTCGCCTTCGGGAGCATTGGGCGCGACGACCTCGGCCGGCACGACGACCTCGGCCGGCGGGGCGGCCGCTTCCTGTCCCGGCTGGTCCTGCGCCCCGGCCGTCGAGGCCCAGGCCAGGACCGCAACGAGGGTCAAGGCGAGAGGCAACCTTGGAGCGGCCGAGGCCTGCCGCAGGCGGCCGACGGCGCGCGTCAATGCCCTTATGCACTCTTTCATAAAAACACCCAAGAAAGGCGATATGGTCGACTATTTTTTCAAATTAAAAAAATTTCAAAATATCATCCGACGTGACGCCGGGTAAGATTTTAGCCCGTCACCATTATTTCTTTTTCTTATTTTTGTCGGTGGACTCAGCGGCTGCTGCTTTTTCCTCAGGCGTCAACACCCGGTAAGTGCTGCCCTCGCATTTGATGCTAAGCACCATGACGTTGGTATCGGTCATTTTAGGCGTGTCCATGGTGACTGATCTTATGTTAATAAGGCGATTCATCTGGCTGAGACTATAGAAAAACTTCAAAACGCTGTTGTAGGTGCCCTCCAAATTCATGGTAAACTCGATCTCAGCGTAGTTGAACCTTGGAATGGCAGCCTTGGGCGCGAAAAGCGTGACTCTGGCTCCGGCCTGGGCTCCTAGATCAGAAATAATCTGAATAAGCTGAGGAATTTCGTTTTCGTTGGTCAAAAAGTTTTTCAGCACCCCGTAGGTGTCCATGACGGGCTGAACGAACTCGCTGATGGGCTTGTGCAACTTGAGGATCGCCTGTTCTTCCTTGACCTGGGAATCCAGCTCCGCCACCTCGCCTGCAAGCGTGGTGACGGCCTCTTCCCATGGCATATAACGCAGGACGTAAAAAGCCGCGCATATCACGGCTATGGCACCGAATAATATGCCGATTTTGGCGCTTTTTTTAAGTTTGGCCACCTTGCTAAAAAAATCGGGGCCTTTTTGCCCCTTTTGGGCTTTGCTGGCTTTGTTGGCCATAAGTCGCCTCTTGTGCCGTCAACTCGGCCTCCGGCCGGCGGTCCCGCCGGAGAGCGGCCAATCCTCGCGGCGGGCCGGACGGCCCGCCGCCTTTAAAGAGCCTTGGCGACGTTTTTGTCGCGATCCAAGACCTCGATCAATTCGGGCGCCGCCTCCGAAACGACCTTGCGGACGTCCTCTTGGGAGGGGAACTTGACGTTGGGCAGGCCCATGGACATCAAGGTGGGCTGCGGGAAGACGGTGTCGGCCTTGATTTCGAAGGTCACCAGACGTATGTTGTTTATCGTCGTGTCGCCGGCGGCCCGCTGGAGGAAGACGTTGCGCAGCAGATGCGATTTCTCCAGGCGACTCAGAAAGCTGGCCACCGACTCGGGATCGGTGGCCAAGCCCTTGACGACCAGCGCTCCGCTGTTGTGCGAGCAGCTCAAAAGCCACGAGGTCTGGCTGTTCATCAGGCCAGCCAGGTTCATGAAAAGCCGGGACTGATCGCGGCGGCGCTCCTCGATCTCGGCGATGGACGCCAACTGGACCAAATCGTTGACGAAATCGGAGGTCTGCTGGCGGGCGACGCGGGAGTCCTTCTTGAGGCCGGCGAGCTTGTTGGACTGCTCCGTTTTGACGGCCTGCAGCGCCTCCAGCGCGGGCGTCAGGACCGACATGTTGATCAAGTACAGCAACAGGCCGCTGCCCAACAGGCACACGGCGAAGATGGTCACGGACAGCTGGCCGCTGGCGGTCTGCCGAAACGACTCCAAAGGCAACAAATTGATCCTGATCATGATCGTCCGCCTTCTCGGGCGCCGCCTCGTCGGCCGCGGCCGGCCCGAGAGCCTCAGGGTTCAGTTGATTTCGGGCTTTCTGATGGCCAAGCCAAAGCTCACGGCCATCTGGGGGCCTATGTAGTCCAGGTAGGCCCGGTCGAATTTTTTGGGATTGGATTTAAGGTTCTTCAAAGGATTGAAAACCTCGGTCGGCACGTTGAAATGGCGACGGAAATGCTCGGGCAAGCCGTTGAGGTTGGCGCAGCCGCCGGCCAGCAAAATTCGATCGAGGTTGTAGTCGCCCTGCTCGCTTTTGACCGAGTCCACGGCGCGTTCCACGGCGGCCAGCCAGTTGCTGGCGAGGCGGTCGACGATCTCGGCGGCCTCCTTGGGATCGGGGGCCTGGACGGTCCCGAGCTTGATGGACTCGGCCTCCTCGGGCTGGACGCCGAAAGCGTCCTCCAAATCCTCGGTGAGCCGCTGGCCGCCGATGTTCTCTTCCTTGATGGTGTGGGGCGTCCCGTCTTGGAGGAGGGTGATGTGGATCATGCTGGCGCCGATGTCGACCAGCGCCACGTTGTCGCGGTTGGCGGGAAAAATGAAGTCGTAGGCGTTGAAAAAGGCCAGGGCGTCGACGTCGATGACGGCCGGCTTGAGAGACTTGGTCAGAGCGACGGCCTGTATGTAATTGAAGACCACTTCCTTGCGGGCGGCCACCAGCAGCACCGACATTTGGCCGTAGCGGTCGTCGGTGCCCAGAATGTGCCCGTCGATGATGACCTCGTTGATGGGATAGGGGATGTACTGCTCGGCCTCCATGGAAAGAGAGTTGCGCAGCTCCTTTTGGGTCGTCACCGGCATGGTGATTTTCTTGAGGATCATCGTTTCGCCGCTGAGCGACAGGGCGGCGTGGCGGCCGCGGGAGAGCTTGCAGTGCTTGACCAGCGAGCGCATGGCCGCGCTCATGGCCGTTCTGGCCGGAATCGGCTGATCCTCCCACTGCGTCATCACTCCCAAGGGCATTTGGGACATGCCCAAGCCTTCAATGGTCACGGTCTGTCTTTGGCCTTTGCCTTTGACGCTCAAAAGCAGCGCCTTGGCGGCGTAGGTGCCGATGTCGAAGCCGATGACGGACATGGAGCGTCCTTTCGGAGGATCGAAAAAAGTCCCGCCGCGGCCGGCCCGCGGTTTCGGAAGCCGGAAAGAAGGAGCGGCCGGGCCCAAGACGTCCGGGGAGCCGACAATCTGGGCCCGACGTTCCCAAGCTCCACCGCCGGACGGCGGCGGAGCGGTTGAGGGTGAAAAAAATTCGGCGAACGCGCCGGCTTGAGCGGACCGCGGCGAGAAGCGCGACACGAAGGACGGAACGCAACCCCAGGGAGGGACCTTGGCCTTGAGCGGCCCGAATTCCGCGTCGCAGAGCGCGGCGATTTGGCCCAGCCGAGGCTGTCGCCTGGCTGAAAGCGCCCTGAGCCGGCGCCAGGCCGGCCCGGACCGACGGTCAGGTCAGGTCCGGAAAAACCCTTCCGCGATCCTCTAGGCTGATGTCCAAGGCGACGAGGACCTTCCTCATGGTCTCCATGCGGCAGTTCTCCGCGTTTTCGATGCGGTCGATGGTCATCGGGGAGACGCCGGCCTTCCGAGCCAGTTCCGCCTTGCTGAGCAGCATCTGCTCCCTGATCTCCTTGAGCTTATTCTTCGCCAAAATAGCACCTCTTTCTAGATGAGCGGTTGAATGACTACGAGATCCCTCCCCGCTTCTGTCTTCATGAGGCCTATTTAATCGATTATGAGAGCGCATGTCAAGCTATTTCTACTAATTCAATCCCAATTCGATTGTGTTACACATTATGTTGGGCTTGCCAAGGAACAGTCCACAATATCTAGTCTGACGGCCGGGGGCCCGCCGCCGGCCGGCGGACGCGCCCCTCGCGCGTGCGCGTTCGTTCGTCCTTCGGGCCTGGAGCCTCGCCGTTTCAATCAGGCCAAACATGCTTGAGCTGCTCCAAAAGACCCGAGTCGCCCTTGACCTTGATCTTGCCGGTCAGAAAGGCCATGACCGGATTGAGCTCTCTTTGGGCCACGCGCAGCAGCGTCTCGGCGCCGGCGGTCACGGTCACGTCCGGCTCGCCGTCCTGCGGCGGGCCGACGGAGACGGCGCCGGCGTCGAACCTGACGAGCCAGCGGCGCGGCGGCTCGCCCGTCACGTCGAGCACGATGTCGGTTCGGAGCCCTGGCGGAGCGGAGATGCGCGCGGCTTTGGCGATCATTTTTTCGTACAATTCGTCTAGGGTCATCGGGGCCTGCCGGAAAAGCTTCGGTTGATGTGGGGGCGCGAAACCGTCGAAAGCGCTTGAGGCAAAGGGCCGACGAACGGCGTATCCACTTGATTTTACCTCACCAAGCAACAAAGTCAACATCGACTGGAGCCTTTTTCAATATTTCCGCAAGCAGCTTGACCAAAACTCAAGTAAAATGTCAGCTTTGAGAGAGGCGTCCAAACGCGCGCCAGAGCCCGAAAGCCGCGCCGTGACTGGCCTTGCAGGGTTTCCGGCGCCTGGCAGCCCCGCCGGCCGGCGCCCCCGTCCAGGGACGGAAGGCCGGCGGCGCTTGACCGTCCAGGCCTGAAAAGCTACAATTGCGTGAACCAAAAGGGCTCGCGGCCCGCCTCGGCGTCCTCTTCGCGCCTTTTTCCGGCCGCCGGCTCTTTCAGCCGCCCTCTTCGCCGTTTCCGCGGCCGCCGCTCGAGCCTCGGCCCGAGACGCCGTCCTGGAGCTCAGCTTGCGCCTTTTTTTCTCAACGTGGCTGGCGCTGTCCTCATTTTTGGCCGCCTGGCCGGCCCCGGGCCTCCAGGCGGCCGACGAGCCGCGACCGTGGCGTCTGCTCAGCTGGGCGTCGCCCATCGGCCCGCAATCGCTGGCGTTCGAATCCCTGGAAGGCCTCAAGGCCATGACGGCCTTCCTCAACGCCAACGGCGGGCTCGACGGCCGGCGCCTGGAGCTGCGCCATTTGGACCTCGACGACGGCCAGCCGGATTTTCAGGCCCGTCTGGCCGCCTTGGTCGAACAGGTCAGGCCCGATCTGATCGTCGGCGGGGTGTCCGACGTCCAAGCCGGGCGGACGGCCGACTTTTTTCGGCGTTTGGCCACGCCCTGGTTCGGTCCCTGGTCCGGCAGCTCCGGTCCGTACCGCGGCCTGCCCGACGACCCCATAGGCCTGATGCCGACCGCCGAACAGCAGCTCGAGCTGCTTTTCGATCTGGTCCTCTCGCGCCTGGGGCCAGGCGCCGAGATCTGCTTTTTCGTCAGCCCCTCGTCCCAGACGACGGTCGCCGCCGCCGCGCAAGCGGCCGCGACCCGCGGCCTGGTCCTCGAGGTCGTCGAGGTGGCCGCCGGCTTCAACGACTGGGCCTCCCTGGCTCAGCCGGCGACCGGCCGCGGCGCGGTCGTCCTGTGGATTCCGCCGGGCCCGGCGGCGGCCGTCCTCCGGACCCTCAAGCCCAAGCTTTCCGGAGAGACGCTGTGGCTGGCCAACGCCATGCTGCCGCCCTGCCAGGAGCTCGACGGGCTCACCGGCGGGACGTGGGCCGGCGTGATCTTTCCGGCCACGCTGGCCCCCAAGACGCCGGACCTGCGGCCCTACGACGCCTACGACGCGGTCCTGCGCAAGTACGGCCCGCCAGGCCTGAGCCAAGATTATCAAAGCTACCTGGGCCTGGCCCAAGGCCAGATCCTGGCCCGGGTCCTCCAGGCGACGGCCAAAGCCGACGGCGGCCGGCTCGGCGACGCGCTGCGCGCCGGCTTCCAAGCCGTGGCCGCCGAAGGCACCCTGCTGACCGCCTCCGGCTTCGCCGTCGGCCTGCCGCCGGACGGCTCGTTCTACCTGGCCCAGGCCCTTCGCCGTTGGGAGTGGCGTCCGCTCGCTCCCCAACCCTGATCGGGGGTTTTCATGACCTCCCAGGTGACGCTGCGTTGTCCCGGCTGCGGCTCGACCGTGCCCATGCCGGCCGCAAGCTGCGGCCAATGCGGCTGGAATTTTCGCGAAGGACGGCGGCGGGCCCCGCCCGTCGCCGAGCCTGAAGCCGGCGCCCGCGCCAAAATTTGGCTGGCGGCGGCCGCCGCCCTGGCCTTGATCGTCGTCGCCGCGCTCCTGCTCTCCGGCGACCCGGCGCCGCCGCCCGCGGCCGCGCCGCCGGCCCAGGCCGACGGCCTCCTGCAGGACCTGCCGGCCATCTCCGGGGCCAACCCCCTGCTCAAGCCGGCCGCGACCATCGGCACGGCCCAAGACGCGGCCGAACGCCATGAGGAGCGCGTCGACCAGCTCCAGGATCTTCACCAGCTGCTCTCGGAGGAAGGCGCCGTGCCCGACTGAGCGGACGGCCGCCGGCGGACGCGCCAGGCCCGGCGAGCGGCCCCGGGCCGGGCGAGCGGCCAGCTTGGCTTTGGCCGGCTTTGGCCCGCCATTTTTGTTGGCTTGATTTTTGCTTTTAAAACCCTTGAAAGCCTCGGCGCCGTCGACCGCCCCCGACGGGGCCGAGCCAGGGGATAAAAGCGTGGCCGTCTTCAAGTTCAGACTGGAATTTCTCATCAGCCTCCGACGCCGTCGGGAGGAAGAGGCCGCCGTCCGCCTGGCCAAACGGCAGGCCAGCATCCGGGAGCTCGAGGCCCGCATCGACGCGTTCCACGACGAGCTGGCCGCCATGGCCGCCGAAATCAGCGAGCGGGGGCGCGCGGGAACCCTCTCCGGCCCGCTGCTGTCGCTCTTCAGCGCCCACCAGGAAAGGCTCAGGCGCGAGATCAAAAAAGCCCTGGAGCTTTTGGCCTTGAGCCGCCGCGAGGAGGCCAAGGAGCGCTTGGCCCTCGAAAAGGCGGTCAAGGACCGCCAAATAATGGAAAAAATCAAGGAAAAGCGTCAGCTGGCTTGGCGCGCCGAACTGCTCGGCAAAGAGCAGGGCGAGTTGGAGGAGCTGGCCGCCTTGACCAAGGCCAGAACCCTCCGAGAAGAAGGACAAGCCTGATGCCGCCCAAACAAGCCGCCCCCGCCAGGCCCGGTCGCCCAGCCGCCCCCGCCGGACCTGCCAGGCCCGGTCGCCCGGCCGCCCCGGCCGAGCTGGACTTTCCCGGGCCGGCGGCCGGCCGCCCGACCGCCCCGGCCAAGACGAGGCGCCCGACGAGCCTTTTTCGCCTGCTGGCCCTGGCGGCCTTTCTGGTGCTGCTGGCCCGTCTGGCCATTTCCGGCTTTTATCTCGCC
>JAISZC010000220.1 GCA_031269485.1 Deltaproteobacteria bacterium | reverse complement strand
CGGTTAGCGCGTTGCGGCCGGCGGCCCGGGTCAGCCGAAGCCGGCGTTCGGTCGGCGGCCCCGCCCGGAGCGGGGGACGGACTCGCGTCCGCGTCCCGCCTCCGTTAGGCGGGCCGCCCGGGTCCGAGTCGCCCGGACTTCGGCTTGCCTGATTGTCCGCTTCAGGCCGCGCCGAGCTTCAAGCTCGGCCCACGCTCCCAGCCCATGGCTGGCTCGGCCCTCTGCCATGTAGCCCAGCCTTCAAGCCGGTCTTCTCTCGGCTCAGATTTCTTGGCTGAGCTGAGCGGTGATGTACTCGATGCGGCCTTTGAGCTTGGGATCATGCGGGAGCAAGCCTTCGATCTTGTTGATGGCGTGCAGCGTCGTGGAATGGCTGCGTCCGAAGGCCTGGCCGATCTCCTCGTAGGTGTGGTCGGTCAGGCGTCTGGCCAGGCACATGCCCACGCTGCGGGCCTCGGCGAGGTTGCGGCGGCGGGATTTGGAGCGCAGCTCCTCCTCGTCGAGGTTGAAGGCCCGGCAGACCACCTTCACCAGCTTGGTCAGCGCCAGGGCGTCGGCGGCCGTCTCGCTGATGAAGGATATGGTTTCCAGGGCCATGTCCATGTCCACCGCCTTGGTCAGCAGCCGGCTCTTGGCCTCCAGCGTGGTCAGGCAGCTCTCGAGCCGGCGGACGTCGTTTTTGACGGCGCCAGCGAACAGCTCCAGGATCGGCCTGGGAACGCGCAGCCCCAGCTTCAGGGCGCGGTCGGCGAGGATGCCCATCCGGGTCTCGAAATCCGGCGGTCCGATGGGCGCCACCAGGGCCGAGCACAGCCGCGATTTGAGGGATTGGGCCAGCTTGGGGATGCGCTGAGGCTCGGCGGTGGAGGTGAGCACGATCATCTTGCCTTGGTTGAGAAGCTGATCGAGGGTGAAGCTGAGCTCGTCCTGTATCTTGCTCTTGCCGGCCAGAAAGGTCATTTCCTCGAGCATCAGCACGTCGCAGTTCAGGCGGTACTTGCTCTTGAAGGCCTCGGTGGTCTGCGATTTGATGGCCATGACCATCTCGTTGGTGAAGTCCTCGCACGTGAGGTAGCGCACGCGGCCGCCGGGCTTGCCGTCGAGGTAGCATTGGCCCAGGGCCTGGGAGAGATGGCTCTTGCCCAAGCCGTGATCGGAGGTGATGTACAGGATGCCGGCGCCCAGCTTCTGGCCGGCGGCGAAGGCCTTGGCCGCCTCGAAGGCCAAGCTGTTGGGATCGCCCACTATGAAGTTCTCGAAGGTGAAGCGGGGATTGAACATCAGCCTGCCGGCCCGGCACATCTCGCTCCAGCCCGGTGGCGGGGCCGTCTCGGTCGCCTCGGCGGCGAAGGGCAAGACGGGGACCTCCGATTCGGCGAAGTCCACGGCCAGCCCTCCGAAGCCCGATTCTTGGCACTGGGCGGCGACGGCCTGGCAGATCTGCGGCCGATAATTGTCCCGCACGAAAGTCAGGAAAAAGTGATTGGGAGTCTCGAGCTGCAGCGTGGGGCCGTCGACGACGTTGGGGCGAAGGGGATCAATCCAGACCCTGAAGGCTGACTGGGCTATGGTCTCCGCCAGCCGGGCCTTGGCTTTGGGCCAGATTGTCGCCAAAATGAGGCCGGTTGCTTCCGGCGAAACGTTTCCGATAGAAATCATGGCCGTCACCAAGGAGAGGCGTATTAGGGCGCAAGCTGAAAAATGAGAAAAATGAGGGAAAAATGAATTTTTTCGCAAGTCGATCCGAGGCCGCGAGATACCTTATCCCAAGTGCGGCCGGCTGGCAAGGGGCAATCGGAAAAAAAGCCGAGCCGGGGGCGGGGGCCTCGGGGTCCCAAGGCATTAGGCTGAATTCATTAGTATTTTTTTCCACCAGGGCCTATTGTTAAGATTCTTTTTAGGCTTTCCGGGCGGCCGGAAAAACCACGTCTAATGGGTGATTTCGGGGCGGGGGTCGAAAAGGGTCGAGGTTTTGGACAAAGCCCGTTCGGCCAAAAACTCGGGTTTTCTCCGAAAAATGCAGATTTAGGAAAAAAAGCCGGCTTTCGGAAAAGCGGCCATAACCGGGCCTGACAGCTGACGATTTTTTTTCTTGGGGACCAAGCCAGAGGCCGTGTCGGGCGCGTCCGGCCGGGGGCGCGTCCGGCCGTAGGGGCGTCCGGCGCGGCGGCCAGGCGCTTCGCGGGCTTGAGGCCTTGCGGCGGCGGCCGGTCGGGGCGGCGGCGGCGGCCGCCGCCCGGGCTCGCCCGCCGGTCATTGGCGATCTTCGTCGGGCAGCGAGGCGGTCACTCTGGCCTTGAGGCTGCCCGTCGCCAGCCGCAGGCTGATCTCCTCATGGAGCTCGACTTGGTCGCTGGAGCGAATCACCCGGCCTCGGGCGTCGACGGCCAGGGCGTAGCCCCTGGTAAGCACCGCCAAGGGGGAGAGCAGGCTGAGACGGTCGTCGGCGCGTTCCAGCCGTCGGCGTTTGAACTCCAGCCGGCGACTGACCGCCGCCTTGAGGCGGTCGTCGTCGCGTTCCAGGCGCAGGCGCCGGGCCTTCAGCCGCCGTCGCTCGCCCTCCAGCCGGCGTCGGATCGCCGCCTTGAGGGCTTCGGCCAGCCGCGCCGTCTCTTGGCGTTTGCGGCCCAGATCCCGCCGCGGGGATTTGAACGCCAGCTCCCGTTTTAGGGCCTCCAGGCGGTCGGCGGCGGCGCGCAGGCGGCCGACGGCCAGCGGCGCGAGCCGGGCGGTCAGCTCGTCGAGACGTTGGGTGGCGGGCAGCAGGCGCAGCCTGAAGCGGCCGAGGCGGGTCTTATAGGCGTTGAGGATCCTGGCCCGGCTGGCCAAGAAATTTTGCGCGGCTTTCGTCAGGGCTTCGCTGGCGCGGGCCGCCGCGGCCAAGGCCAGCGCGTCGTCGGGAAAAGCCAGCTCCGCGGCCGCGGTGGGCGTGATGGCCCGGGCGTCGGCGGCGCTCTCGACCAAGGAGGAATCCGTGGAATGGCCCACGGCCGCCAGCGTCGGGAGGCGCGAGGCGGCCACGGCCCGCACCAGGACTTCTTCGTTGAACGCCCACAGGTCCTCCAGCGAGCCGCCGCCTCTGGTCAGCACCGCCAGATCGAAGCCGCCCCAGGCGTTGAGGGCCTCCAAGGCCGCGGCCATCTCCTCGGCCGCCCCGCTGCCCTGGACCCGGACGGGGCAGAGGCTGATCCACGCGCCGCGGCAGCGCTTGAAGGCCGTGGTCAGAAAGTCCGTGGCCGCGGCCGAGTCGGGCGACGCCAGCAGGGCCACCCGGCGGGGCCGGAACGGCAAGGGCCGCTTGCGCTCCGGGGCGAAGAGCCCCTCCTTTTCGAGGCGTTTTTTGAGCGCCTCGAAGGCCCGGCGCAGCGCCCCCTCGCCTTTGGGCTCGACGTGGTCGACCATTAGCTGGTATTCGCTTCTGGCCCCGTAGACGGTCAACGTGCCGCGGGCCAGCACGCGCAGGCCGTCGACCAGCGCTGAGGCGCCGCAGGTCGAGGCCTTGAACCGCCACACGACGGCCTTCAAAAGAGACTTGGAATCTTTGAGCGTAAAATAGACGTGTCCCGAGGGGGCTCGGGCCAGGCTGGCCACTTCCCCGTCCACCCAGATGACGCCAAGCTCGCTTTCGAGACTGGCCTTGACGCGGTCGGCCACTTGGGTGGGAGTCAGGGTCTTGGACGGAAAAAGAACGGGGCGGGGCTTGGTTGGCATAAGCGATCTTTCTCGCCGGCTGGGCGAGCCGTCTGAAACGGCCTGACGGAACGGGCTTGCGCGATTAGGTTCGCCGGCGGCCAGGCGCGGCGGCGGCCGAACGCCAGACGAGGCCTCGGAGAGCCGGACGGTCCCTGGCTGGCTCGGCGCGTCGGCGGCGAGGCTACAAGGCTACAAGGCAAGATGATAGCAGATGGCCGGCGTCTCGCTCAAGCCCGATTCCTGGCCCGGCCGCCTGGGCGGCGGCTCGGCCGGACTTTTTCAGTTTGGAGGTCGGGTGGCCGGCGGCCTGGAGCTCGGCCTATCTCTGGCGCAGCTTGACGGGCTGGCGCGGATTCGAGCCGACACGCATCCGACGTGGGCCGCCGCTGGCGAGCCGTTCCGCGAGCCGCCCACGAGCCAGAAGAGCTCTCAATCGAGCCCTCCGGAGAGCGAGTCGCGCCTGGCCGCGCAAGGCCTATCCGTGGAGCGGGGCGCTGAAAGCCTTGTTTTGCGCGGCTTTCAGCCGCCGTCCGCGAGTCGTCCTGCTAGTCGTCCTGCGAGCCGCCCGCGAGCCAGACGAGCTCTCAATCGAGCCCTCGGGAGAGCCAGCCGCGCCTGGCCGCGCAAGGCCTCTCCGTGGAGCGGGGCGCTGAAAGCCTTGTTTTGCGCGGCTTTCAGCCGCCGTCCGCGAGTCGTCCTGCGAGCCGCCCTCGAGTCAGACGAGCTCTCAATCGAGCCCTCCGGAGAGCGAGTCGCGCCTGGCCGCGCGAGGCCTCTCCGTGGAGCGGGGCGCTGACAACAGTGTAGAGCGCGGCTATCAGCCCCCGTTCTGCCAGTCGTCCTCCGAGCCGCCCTCGAGCCAGACGAGCTC
>JAISZC010000218.1 GCA_031269485.1 Deltaproteobacteria bacterium | reverse complement strand
GGCTGGCGCGTGAGCCGAAAGGCCGGCCGCGGCCTTAGCCTGCCGAGGCGGCCTGGCGGCGTCGCGAGCCTGCCGCCGCGCCAGGCGGGCGTCGTTGGCCGCGCGCGGGCAAGGTTTGGCGTTGACGGCGAGTCCGCGTCTTTTGCCGCGCCGACCGCCGCGCAGGGGCGGCCTCCAAGAATCTTCAAACGCGACCTTGGTCGGCCTCGCGCCTTGGCTTTGCGCGGCCGCGAGCGCGCCGCCCTTCCAAGCTCGCCCCGGATTTCGCCGTTCTCTGGCTCCTCGGCTTCGTCGGCCCGGGCGGCGTTTTCGGCGCTGGCCAAAAAAACTCCGCCCGCCGAAAACCTCGCGGATCGGCGGGCGGAGAAAGGCCCGGCGGCCGCCAGGGCCGGCCGGGCTTCAGTCGAGGCGGCTTACTTGACGGCCGCTTTGAGGAAGTCGTTGTAAGGCGTGGCCCAGAAGGCGATCAAAAACATGATGACGACCAGCCCCACGACGATCAGCGTGTTGGCGTACGTGAACGTCCGGCGGTACTCGGCCATGGGCAGGACGTCTTGGGGAATGGTGTGCATCTTGTTGAGCACCGCGACCTCTTGCGCCGTGGGCTTGGTGCCGAGGCTGCCGATCACGGCGAAAAAGGCGCTGGCGTAGAGCCCGATGAAGAACGGGTCGGTGAAGTTGTAGAAAACCTTCCAAATGCCGAAGCCCTGGAGACACTTGGTGATGATGAAGCCCAGGAAGCCGGCGATCATCGACCACAAGGCGCCCCGGGCCGTCAGCTTGCGGCTCCAGACGCTGCCGAAGGCTATGACGCACCACGACGAGGCGATGATGGTGCTGGCGAACCAGGAGATGATCCGGATGCCGCCGAACTTGGCGAAGGCCAAAAGCAAGGCGACGACGCTGACGACCAGCATGATGAGGCGGGTCTTGACCAGCTTGTCCTTGTCGTCTTTGAACTTGAGGCCGAAGATGTCCTGGGTCACGGTGAAGCCCACGACCGACAGGAAGGTCGAGGCCGAGGACAAGCCCGCGGCCATGATGCCGGCCAGCACCAGGCAACCGAGGAATTTGGGCATCATGTTGTAGGCGGCCCAGATGATGACGCGCTCGGGCATCTCCATGTTGGGGTTCAGCGGGATGACCGCCAGGGACATCAGATAAAGGTAGGTCAAGAATATGGTGGTGCAAAGGCAGGCGACGGTTGCGGAGCGCAGGCCCACGTGCTCGGACTTGGCCATCATGTTGCGGCCGGCCTGCCAGGGGCTGATGCCCACCACGATCAGCCAGATCAAGCCGTAGATCAGGCCGTACATGGTCGCCCCGAAAGGAGTGCCGCCGCCGAGATTGCCGTGATAGGCGAACATGTCGGAGGGGGTGTGGGGGTTGTTGAGGAGGTTTTCCATCAAGTGGTCCAAGCCGCCCGCCGCGGAGAACATGTAGGGTCCGGCGATGATGGTCGCGACCAAGAACAAGAGGAACATCATGGTGTCGGTGATGATGACGCCTGACGAGCCCGAGTAGAAGGTGAAGGAGGTGAAGCAGAGCCAGGCGACGATGTAGCCGCCCCACAACGGCATCCCGGTGAGCTCGGCCAGCAGGATGCCCGTGCCGGTGGTCACGGCCAGCAGGTAGCTGGTGATCGACAGCACCGTGATGACGCCGGCCACCTTCTGCACGTTCTTGCTGTTGAAGCGCTTGCCGAAGTACTCGGGCATGGTCAGATTTTCGGCCCGTCTGAGATAGCGGCCGAAGAAGAGCACGCCCACGACGTAGCCGGCCCCGCAAAGGGCGTTGAGGGTGACGGCGTTGACGATGGCGCCGCCGTAGGCCCAGGCCGTGTCGCCCATGAACCCGTTGGTGCTGAGCATGGAGGCGAACAGAGTGCCGGCGATCAAAATGGTCGGGGCGTTGCGGCCGCTGACGTAGTAGTCGGCCGTGTCCTTGACCCGGCGACCGGCCCAGAGGCCCACAATGATGTAGACCAAGATGCTGGCGATGACGACGTAAAATTCCATGGTCATGACGTGCGTGCTCCTTGTCTAAATCCGGTCGTCCCGGTCACTTGTTGGTCGCGTGCTTCTTGGCCTCGCGGCCTAGAACCACTCTGAGCAGCACGCCGCTGAGGAACATGCAGCCGCCGATGACGATGCTGATGATGATTTCTCCCATGCTGAATCCTCCAATGGTTGCGGTCGAGAGCCTTGGAAGCCAGTTCCCGGCATCTTTCCGCCAGTGGGTTTCCCGTCGCCGGGAAGGTTAGAGGCCGGGACGTCGGTCTTTGTTCCGGACGACGGCCGTCGCCTTTCAAGGAACCGGTTTTCGCGTCGCCGCCGCGCTCCGGGGAGGCCGAAGTGGCGGCGCGTCGGGAGGAGACGGCTGCGGGTCGGTTCGCCTTCTGGCCTTGAAGCAGGGTTCAGACGCGGTTTTCCCCCTTTGGACAAGAAAAAAGACATATAAAGAGCATTGGTTTAATTATGCTCATTTGTCAAAGGGTAGTCAAGTCTTATTTTTCAAGTTTTATTGAATTTACAACAAAACTTTCCTAATACGTTGAGCAACATCAAAAAATGTCGTCAGCGTAGCGTGCAATTTGGGTCCCCGTCGGCCAGGCTGGAAAAAGTTCCGGAACTGGGCCGGCGTCGGGCTTGAAAGCTGGTCTTCGCGGTCTTTTTGGCCTTTTTTTCTTGCCCCTTTTGGCCCTTTTGGGCCCTGGCAGGCCAGCCTTTTTCAGGCTGGCTCTGCGGGCTCTTGAGGCTTTCGCCTCAAGCGTTTCGCGTCGTCCGCCGGCGCGGGGCGAAGCGGCGAGGCCAGCGGTCGCGAGGCTTTTGAGGCCCTCGGAGCTGGCCGGAGCTTAGGCGCGTTTGGCGACGATGGCCTCGACGGCTTTGTCGGCCGAGGGGTCGAGGTAGTCGCTTCTGGCCTCGGCCAGACGTTTGGCGACGAGGTCGGCCGCTCTGGCGGCGGTGGAGGGTTTGCCGGCCTCCTCCCAGCGGGCGTAGGTGTCCCAGTGGGAGACGACGGGCGTCCACAGCTTTCGGAAATTGGTCAAGGTGCTGCGGTGGGAGATGAAGCTGCCGCCGGGGCCGACGTCGGCCAGCAGCTCGACGCCGTAGTCGGCCTCCTTGAGGCTGGGGCCGGCCAGCAGGTGAGCGCAGCGCAGGTAGATTTCCTCGTCGAGGATCATTTTTTCGGGGCTGAAGCCCAATATGGAGTCCAGGCAGCCCAGGGAGATGTGGTACATGTGGGCGCCGCCCAGCATGGCCATGAGCATGCACATCATGGTTTCGGCGCCGGCCTGGGCGTCGAGGGTCTTGGCCTCGGTGAGGCTGGCGTTGGCGCGGATGGGCAGGCCGTATTTGCAGCGGGCCAGCTGGAAATTGACGGCGTTGGCCAAATGATTGTCGGGCGAGGAGGTGGCGCAGCCGGCGGTTTTCATGTAGCTGGAAAAGGCGCCGGGCATGTAGACGACGGGCGAGCCGGGGTTGATGAGCTGGACTAGCACCAGCCCGCCGAGGATTTCGGCGTTTTGCTGCACGGCGGCGCCCAGGTGGGAGATGGGGCTTGACAGGCCCATCATGGGGGCCGGGGCCAGAAACAGGGCTTGGCCTTTTTGGGCCAAGGCCATCATGGTGTCGAGGGCTTCGGCGCCGTACTGCAGCGGGTTGAGGGGGGTGATGCCGGCGCCGACGACGCATTTTTTCGACCAAATGTCGGCGTCGCCGAAGGCGGCGGCCAGCATGTCGAGCATGTCGAGGCATTCTCGGGCATGGCTCATGGGAATGATGAAGGGCTTGGAGGTGTTGCGCAGCGAGGCCTGGGTCATCCGCAGAAATTTGATTTCGGCGGGGACGTCCGACGGGTAGACCGGGGTGTAGCCGGTCATGTCGACCACGGAGCTGGTTTGATAAAGCTTTTGGATGTTGCGGAAGTCCTCGAGCGTGGCCAGGCGGCGGCCTTCCTTTTCGGTTTCGTAGTACAGCGCCCCGGTGGCGGTGGCGACGACCATGGCCGAGCCCAGCTCGACGTCGAACCGCTCCTCGCGGGCGCAGATTTTGAACTTGCGCGGACAGCTCGACAAGGCCCATTCGACGTCCTGCTCGCTGAAGCGCACGCGGCGGCCGTCGACCTTCAGTCCCCGTTTCCTGAAAACGTCCACGGCGGCCTCGCTGTGGAAATTCAGGCCCGTCTCGGACAGCACCCGCAGGGTGGCTTGATGAACTTTTTCAATGACCTCCGGGTCGACCGGGTTCCAGTAGGCGCAAGGCATGGGCTTCATGAGGCGTTCTCCTTGGCGTCGGTCCGCGGCGGAAGCGAGCCGCCGGCTGGCGGCCGCCCCGCCCTCGGGCGGAGCGGCCGGCGGGACGAGCTTAGCGCTCGCTGGGCGGCAGGCCGAAGGAGGCCTCGGCCTCGACGACCAGGGCCCGCACCGCTTGGCGGGCCGCGTCCGGCAGCGGCGGCGGCTGATGGTTGTCGTAGAGCTGCTTGAAGCGCTTTTGGGCTCTTTGGACCATGTCCAGGCCGCCTTCGTCCTCCAGCCAGCGGCTGCGGGTCCGGCGGTCGATGAGCTTGGGCGAAGACTGGATGAAACGGTTGTCGAAGGTGTTGCGGTGGGTCAGAAAATCCTTCTTGTAGCCGTTTTGGTGGATGACGTCCAGCGAGAGCGTGCGGTCGCACACCGGTATGCCGCCGATGGCGTACATGATCATCTCGGCCATGTCCGCGTCCATCAGCAGCTGCTCGAGGCTGAAGGTGACCCCCATCTCCAGCATGCCCAGGCCGTATATGATGTTGGCGCCTGCCAACGCCGGCAACAGCCCGGTGAGGGTCTTTTCATGCCCTGACTGAACGTCGGGAACTTTGCTGTCGCCCTACCCGCCGGCGACCCAGCTGGGCAGGTTGTAGAAGCGGGCGATGGAGGCCACCGCCGCGTTGATCATGGCCAGCTCCGGCGAGCCCACGCAGGCGGTGGCCAGCTTGAGGTTCATGGCCGTCGTCGAGCTGCCGTAGACGATCTTGGCGCCCTTCTTGACCAGCTGGGAGAGGACCGTGCCGGCCAGCACCTCGGCGTTGTGGGTCACCAAGGTCCCCGCCAGATTGACCGGGGCGCTGCCGCCGCTCATGGCCATCGACAGGATGCAGATGCACACGTCCTCTTCGGCGCAAGTCATGATGATGTCGCAGCAGTCCTCGACCAGCCTCAGCGGGCTCACCGGACAGGTGATGAAGGACACCGGCGAGCCGGCCGCCTCGAAGCGCTCGGCGCCGACGGCGGCCTTGGCCATCTTGACGATGGTCCGGACGTTGCGGCCGTTTTCGGGGCCCAAAAAGACGTGCTTGCCCGTGTTGTTGACTATGGCCTCGTAATTGTGAATGGCCTGGACCGGCGGCGGCACGTCCTGGCTGCCGACGCAACGCTCGACGATCGTGATGACGTCCAGCGCGTCGATGATGCGGGTGGAATACTCCAGGTCGTTTTTGGTGGTCGGACGATATTCGCCGTTGAAGGGATCGATGATGGAGATGCCTTCCCCGAAGCAGGTGAAGGTCACTCGGCCGGCCTCGATGGCGCTGTCCCGCTCCGGGACGCGTCCGGCCAGCGTCAGGCGGGGCGGGGCGCTCCGGATGGCCTCCTCGACCAGGTGCGGCGGCAGCTTGACCACCCCGTCGGGCTCGACCTTGGCGCCGGCGGCGGCGAAGACGTCCCGAGCCTGCTGCTTTTGGACGTAGACGCCGGTGCGCTCGAGCACCTCGAGGGTCGCGCGGTGCAGCTCTTCGAGCTCGTCGCGGGTGAAGGTTTCCAGCTTGAAGCCTCCGCTGGCGGCGAAGCCGGCGGATGGCGCTCTGAAGGTCATGGCGGCTCTCCTTGACATTTTTGAGGCTGAAGGGCCGCGCCGCGAGGCGGACGGCGCGGCGGCCGGACCGGCGGTCAGGTCCGGCCTGGTTTGGCCTGGTTTGGTCTGGGCGGCGAGCTCAGGTCTTCGTTTTTTCGCCTCGGAGAATTAGTTCGGCGGCGGCGCGGCCGCCGAGCGTCCGCGTCCCGCGCGCCGCGTCAAAGCTACTTTTTCCAGCGCCCCAGGCCCAGATGGGCGTCGGTGGCGGCCGTGGCCGCGGGGCCGTCGGGCTGCAGCTTGAAGGCCGCCCGCACGGCGTCCATGGTTTCGGGGATCGTCACCGCCTCTTGGGGGATGTTGATGGCGTACATCACGTCGTCGCCGGACTCGACCACGGAGTCCTCCCACAGGCCAATCTCGTACATGTCGCCGCGAGGATTGCCCAAGTCGCGGGCGTAGCGGAACAGCGAGGCGTTGCCCAAAAAGCCCTCGGCCAGCGAGACGACCCGGATGCGGTTGTGGGTCCTGAAGGCCTCCAGCGCCCCCTGCTTGGTCAGGGGCCCTTTGCGGCCCTTGGCCACCACGGTGATGATGTGGCCGTGGGTCACCGGCGTGTGGATCAGAATGCCGGTGGCCTGGATGTGCGGCATGACGTGCATCAAATCCACGGCCTGGTGCGAGGGGGCCTTGTCGATTTGGAGGGCGTTGGTCAGGCCCCGATGGTAGTCGCCGGGATCGGCCACGCGCCGGACGATGGTGATGGCCACCCGTTCGATCCCGAAGGCCCGATCGAGGCAGTCCACCGAGCGGATCAGGCCCGTGGTGTTGCAGCTGGTGAGCTTGAGGAAGTTCGCGCCGAGGCCTTTTTCGTAGTTGGCGCAGCCGTGAAAGAACACGTCGGCCACCGAGTCGGCCTCGCCGCCTTGAAAGACGGCCTTGATCCCGGCCTTCTGGTACAAGACCTTGTTTTTCGCGCCCACGCCGCCTGGCGAGGAGTCCAGCATGACGTCGACCTGCCCGATGAGCTCCTCAAAGGAGCCGCTGACGGGCACGCCCAGCTGGTCGAACTTGGACCGGTCGGCCCCCTCGACCAGAAAAAGCTTGTAGGGCATGCCCCGCTCGCGCAGGGCCCTGATCGACAAGGTGGGGGCCAGATCGGCCACGCCCACCAGCTCCATGTCCTTCTGAAGGGCCACGCCGTCGGCCAAACGTTGCCCGATGACGCCGTAGCCGGCTACGCCAACTTTGATCATGCTGTCGCTCCATGTCTTTGACTCAACGTCGACTGCGCGTCGACTGAACCTGATGATTCGCCCGGCGGGACCGGCGGCCTGAGCCGCGGGGTCGGGCGTCGTCCGGCGGTCGGCGCCGGAAAAGGCGGGGCCCCGAACGGGTCCCGAAAAAAAATTTTTTTCAAGGCGCCTCGGGCGCCAAAGGCAACGTGGCGCCGGCGTGCGGCATGACCAGCGCCTGGGCCTGGGGGCCGAGCCGGGCCAGAGCCGCGTCGAGGGCCTGCTGCGGCGTGGCGAAAGGCTTGAGAAAAATCCGCTCCACGAGCCGCGGGTCGAGCTCGGAGACCAGGTAGACGTCGTTGCGGGCCAGCGTCAGGGCGATGGCCGCGGCCTTGTGGCCGCCGAGCTGGAAGCCGGTCCGGACTCGCTCGACGAGGCTGGCCGGGTCGGGCGCCGAGAGCATCCAGTCCTCGAAGACCTTTTCCCCCAAGCCCTCGCGGCACGAGCCGACCAAAACTATGATCCCGCCGGGCCGGACGGCTTCCTTGGCGTTGTCGAGGGCCTTTTGGGTCTGATAAAGGTTCAGATCCTTGGGCGCCCCCCCCTGGGAGGCCACCACCACGTCGGCCTGGCGCGCCAAGGGCGCGGCGTTGAGCCGGTCGACGACGGCGCAGCCGGCCCGATGAGCTTCGATGAAATGTCCGGCCGAGCAGTGGACGATTTTTTTGTGGTCGTCGAGCACGACGTTGACGATGAAATCCAAGAGGCCGAAGCGGCCGACGGCCTCCTCGAGATCCTCGCGCACCGGATTGCCGGCCAGCCGGCCGGCCTTGGCCCCCGGCTGGACCATCAGGCCGTGATTGGCCTCGATGGCCGCCCGCGAGGAGACGCCCGGCATGACGGCCTTGGCCCCGCCGCTGAAGCCGGCGAAATAATGGTGCTCGATGTTGCCCAGGCCGAGGCGCAGCTTGGCCTCGGCGACGACCCGGGTCACGTCGACGGGCGTGCCGCGGCTGGTCAAGCCCAACCGCAGACAGTCGGCCGGGTCGCCGTCGACGCATTTGAGGCGCCTGAAAATGTCCGGCCCGACCAGGGCCTCGCGCTCCTGAGGGCTTTGGGCCCGGTGGGAGCCCAGGGCGAAGACCACGGTCAAATCCTCGTCGCGGACCCCGGCGGCCGCCAGCTCGGCCAGCACCGGCGGCAGGACCTCGGCGGCCGGAAAGGGCCGGGTCAGGTCGCTGACGATGAGCGCGATCTTTTCGCCGGGCTTGGCGAGCTCCGAGAGCCGGGGCGTCCCGACGGGCGCGGCCAGGGCTTCGACGACCAGCTCAGGGCCCCGGGGCCCCGGCGGCGGCGTCTGGGGCTGGACGAGGCCCGCGAAGTTTTTTTCCGGGACGGTCAGCCGACGGGTTTCGCGGCCGAAGCCCAGCTCGATGACGAAATCGCTCAAAGGTCATCCTCTTTGCGGGCCGACCGGCGGCGGCCGGGCG
>JAISZC010000185.1 GCA_031269485.1 Deltaproteobacteria bacterium | reverse complement strand
CGGTCAACTTGGCCGGCGAGACGGAGCCCGGACGACGCTCGGAGATAATCCGGCGGCGGCTCGAGTTCGAGCGCGACTCGGCGGCCTTTCGGGCCCGCTGGGCCGCCTCGACGGCGGCGCTCAAGGCGGCCGTGGAGCGGGCCCGGGGGCTTTTGCCCCGGCTGAGGCTGACCGACCAGGCCCGGGGCCGGGCGGCGGCCTTGGCCGCCGAGGCCCGCGCCGCCGGCCATCGGGCCGATCTGGCCCTGTGCCTGGCCGCCCGGGCCGCGGCCGCCTTCGCGCAGGCCCAAGCGGCCGAGTCGGCCGACGACGCGGGCGGCGGGGAGCTTTGCGAGGTCCAGCCCGACTGGGTCGACCGCATGGCCGCCCACGTGGTGCCCGCCAGGCGGCGCCCGCCGCCCAGGCCCGCGTCCCGCCCGATCGAGGCCGTCGTGGTCCGGCAGGCCGCCGAGGCGGATCGCCTCGCGGAGGCTTTCAGCCTCTCCGGCCAGCCGGAAAAGCCCCCGGAACCCCGCGACGAGAGCCCCGATCCGGACCAGGCGCTGACGCTGACGATCTACGAGACGGCCGAGTCCTTCGAAATCGTCTCGCCCAAAACCAGGGCCGAAATCGGCTCGCGCCTGCGGGCCGGCCGGCGCGGCTCGCGCGAAACCGCCAAGGCCCGGGGCCGGGCCTTCAAAACCACGGCCCGGCGGCTGGGCCGGCCGCTGTCGCTGTCGGCCACCTTGCGGGCCGCCGCGCCTCGCCAGGCCGAAAGGCGGCTGGGCGAGGAGGAGAGGCTGATCCTCAAGCCGGCGGACTTGAGGGAAAAAGTCTACCGCCAAAAGACGGGACGCCTGGTCGTCTTCGTCGTCGATTCCTCCGGCTCCATCGGGACTCTCTACCGCATGGAGGAGGCCAAGGCCGCGGCCCTGGCCTTGCTGGCCGACGCCTACCGCAAGCGCGACCGGGTGGCTCTGGTGGCCTTTTACGGCCGCGAGGCCCAGCTGCTGCTGCCGCCGACCAACAGCCCCGATTTGGCGGCCCGCCTGCTGGCGGCCCTGCCGTCCGGAGGCAAGACCCCGCTGGCCGCGGCTCTAGCCCTGACCCATCAGCTTCTCAGGACCGAACGGGCCCGGGACCCCAAGCTGACGCCCTACGTGGTCTTGATGACCGACGGACGGCCCAACGTGCCCCTCGAGCCGCAGGCGGCCCCCTGGCCCGAGGTTTTGCGGCTGGCCGGCCTGATGGCCGCCGACCCGAGCCTGAAATTTTTGCTCATTGACACCGACCGCGGGGCTTACAACGAGTACAAGCTGACCAGGGAACTGGCCG
The DNA here is from genome assembly GCA_031269485.1 of Deltaproteobacteria bacterium. Lineage (GTDB taxonomy): Bacteria > Desulfobacterota > Desulfarculia > Adiutricales > Adiutricaceae > JAISZC01. Next base: position 3,396 of record JAISZC010000185.1, on the reverse strand, counting down.
AGCGCTTGGGCTGCCCGCGCATCAACCTAGAGGAGCTGCGCGAGGGCCGGCTGGAGCGCTGGCTGGAGACGGCCTGACGGCGAGGGGCCATGGGCCCGCCGGAGACGGTCGACGGCCGGCCGTTGAAGCGCCGCCGCCGAGCGTTGGGCCGTCCTGCGGTTTTTTGGTTTTCAGTCGTCCGACGACGGCTAAAAATGGACCGGCCAGCGCTTGGGCCGGCCTTGGAAAACGCCCCGCCCAAAGGCTGTTGACGATTTCGGACAGCCGATTTTGGCCTAGAAAACCAGGCTTTCAAGCGCTGGCAAGGGCGTTTGGAAGGGCGCTGGCAGAGCTTGAGCCGGCCTTGGAAAACGCTCCTCCCAAAGGCTGTTGACGATTTCGGACGGCCGATTTTGAACCCCCAACAAAAAGAGCGGTCGAGGAGAGCTCGTCAAAGCGGCCCTGGTCGCCGGCGTCAGAGGCGTCCTGAAAGCCTTGCGGCGCGGCTCTTTTGAGAGCCTCTCGCGCCGACGTCTTAGCCTGTCAGGCGGGCCGAAGAACGCGGCCTTGAGCTTTCGCTTTTCTTGGCGGACCAACTACGAAAATGGAGAAACCAGTGGCAATAAACGACGAACTGACCATGGTGGCCCGAGACTGCAAAAGCATTCTGGACGTCTGCGACAAGATCGTCGACGTGGCTGGACGGCTCTTGGATCGCAGCAGCACCGGCCAGTTCGACGGCCCCAGGCCTCCCGCGCGGATCTCGGCCAAAGACCGCGATTCTGACCTTCAGCGGGCCGCGCGGCTGTCGGAGGCTCCGGCCTTGGCCAGGGTGGTCTGCAAGGACGAATCCAACCGCACCCGGACTTTTTACGTTTGTCCTTGCGCGCCGCCCCCGGGGGTGGCCAGGGCCAACCTGGTCTCCATATATTCGCCCTATGGCCGGCTGGCCATCCTGCCCCTCGGCGCCAGCTTCGAGACTCCCAAAGGCGAAATTTTGACGGTCACCGAGCGGGCCGTCCTGAAGCCGCAGGACTACCGCCGCGCGCGGGACGTTTTCGACGTGCTGTTCGAGTCGGTCTACCGCGAGCGTCTGAGGGTCAAGTCCGTCAAGGCCTTTGAGGCCGCCTTCGGCGACCGTCAGCCCGCCTCGCCGCCGAAGGAGGCCGACGGAGAGACGACCGTCGAAGCCGAGCCGGTCGCGGACGGCGTGGCTCCGCTGGCGCCGGCCGAGGAGGACGTGGTTCCGCTGGTGCCGGCCGAGGAGCTCGACGTGGTCGTCGACGAAGGCGAGCTGCGCCAGCCTCTGACCGGACCGAGCCTGGTCCAGCCGCCGCTGCTCGACCTCGTGCAGGACGCTTTTTGCCGGGCGCCGGGCGGAGTCAGGCAGTTCTTGGTTGGCCCCCCGGGCAGCGGCAAGACCACGGCCTTGGTCCGGCGCGTGGATTTTCGGCTCAGCCGCGAGGCCTTGGAGGCCGAGAATCCCGCCTTGCCCGACAAGCTCGACAAGCTGGCCCCGCCCGTCAACGCCCTGAGCTGGCTCTTCGTCGCGCCGACCGATCTGGCCCGTCAAAGCTTGCGGGATTCCTTCGCCCTGCTGTCGACGCCTGGCTTTGAGCAAAACGTCAAAACCTGGGACGAGCTCCGCTTGGAGCTGGCCGGCCTTTTTCGCCTCCTCGCCCGGGGCGAGGGCGACTCGGGGCTGAGGCTGACCGACGCCAAGGCGCTGACCGACGCCGGCCTCGACGATCTCGTCGGCTGGCATGAGGACTTCACGCGCCATCAGCAGCGGGCCTACCTGCGCTCCCTCAAAGTCCAGGCTCGCCGGCTCGGCCGCGCCGAAGACGCGGACTTGGCCGAGCTCGGCCGGGAGCTGCTTGATCTGCTGGGCAAGCGCGAGCAGCTTTCGCCCGTCTGGCTGCGGCAGGCCGTCGACGTCCATCAGGAGCTCATCGACCAGCAGGCCGCGGCCTGGCAGGAAAAAATAGGCGCCTCTCTGCGCTCGGCCTTCCAGCGCGAGCTCGAGCGCGCCCCGGGCTTGGTCGGCGAAATCGTCGAGGCCGCCGCCCGGGAAGGCCGCCCCTCGGCTCGTCTGGCCGGCCTGCGCGGCTCAAGCGATCAGAGCCGTTGGCGGAGCGAGGCCCTGCGCCTTTATTCCGCGGCCGTCCTGCACGAGGCGGCGGCCGCCGTCGAGCGGCCCTCGTCCCGCTCAGGCCGCTGGAGCGCGCTGGCGTCGTGGCTGGGCCGCGGACGGCTGCCCGAAAACTTGGCCGAGCTGGGCGTCGCGCGGAACCTGTTGCGGGCCCTCAACCGCTTTCGCCTGAGCTCCCCCAGCTTCGCCGACGGGTACTTCGGCTCTCTCGTCCCCAACTACTTGAATTTTCGGCGGCGCGACCGGCTCCGTCGCCGGCCGGGCGTCGGCGGCTTTTGGGAGCTGGAGGCCCCGGAGGTCGATCTGCTTCTTTTGTCCTTCCTGGAGGTCGGCGCGGAGCTCCTCAAGCTGGATCGCCTGGGCTCAGGGCTGACCGACAACTGGACGCTGAGCCTCCACCGGCGGCTGACGCGCAATCAGGTGGCCGTCGACGACGCCGTCAACCTCACCCCGCTTCAGCTCAAGTGCCTCGCCGCGCTGACCGAGCCGGTCCTGGGGGCCTTCAGCGCGGCCGGCGACTTTGACCAGCGCGTCTCCGGCCGGGGCCTCAAATCCTGGGACGAGCTCGACTGGGCCGCGCCCAAGATCGCCGCCGTCGAATTGTCGGTCAACTACCGCCAGTCGCCCCATTTGACGGAGCTGACCGATCTGCTCAGCGGCTCGGCCGCCCCTCGCTACGCCCGCCGCCGCTACCTCAGCGCCACCGGGCCCAGGCCGGCCTTCACGGCCCGCTCGGGCGCCTTGGCCCAGACGGCCGACTGGCTGGCCGGCCGGCTGGCCGAGATCCTCGAACGCGTCAGAACGGCCCCGACCATGGCCGTCTTGACGGCCGACCCCGCCGAGGCCGCGCCCTTGGCCGAGGCCCTGACCAAGGCTCTGGCGCCCTACAAGCTCTTGGCCGCGGTCAGCCGCGGCGGCCAGCCCGTGGGGCCCGGCGGCGAGGTGCGGGTTCTGGCGATCGAGGAGGTCAGGGGGCTGGAGTTCGAGGCGGTCTTCGTCGTCGATCCGGAGGCCCTGATCCGCAGGTTCCCGGGCCACCATTGGCGGCAGCTGTTTCTGGCCGCTTCCCGGGCGGCGACCTATTTGGGTCTGGCCTTCAAAAACGGCCTGCCGCCGGAGTTCGACAATTTGGCTCCGCATCTGACGGCCGACTGGGCTCAGCCGACCGCGCCGCTGGAGACGCTGAGCCTGTGAGCCCCAAGCCTCCGTGGCCGCCGGGGAGGCTTGGCGCGCGGTCCGCGGCGACAGGCGCGGAGAAGCGGAGT
>JAISZC010000045.1 GCA_031269485.1 Deltaproteobacteria bacterium | reverse complement strand
CCGATCGGCCGAAACGACGGTCGCCAAGACCCGCCCCGACCCGCCGGTCGGCGGCGGGGCGACGTCCTGAGGCCGCCAGCGGCTCTCCGGCCGTTTTTTGACACTTAGCCGGCTTTCAGGGTAAAATCCTCATTCGCGGCCTGACCTCTTGACCGCCCGCCAAATTATTTTGAACGTCGCCAGGCGCCGGACTCCTCGCCCCCGGGCCGACATCGACCGCCGCCGGTCCGCCTGGAGGCCGATTCCGAGGGTTCGCTTGACGCCTGCCGATTCGCCTCCCAGCCCGGACGTCGTAGCCTTTTCGGACGTCAAGCCCTGTCCGGACGCCGAGTCCGCGGCAGGCGCGGCGCCCCTGTCCGCGTCGGGGCCGACGCCCGGGCCCGACGCCCCGACCGGCTGGGCCACGAGCCTGGGCCTGGCGGCCTTCCTGGCGTTGTCGCTGCCCTTGGCCTGGCTGCCCAGGCCCCTGGGACTGGCCGTGGGCGCGTGCGGGGGCCGCCTTTATTTTCTGGCCAACCGCCGCCGCCGGGAGGTCGCCGTCGACAACCTCGCCCAGGCCCTGGCCGCCGGCGGTCTCGAGCCCGGCCTGGATCCGACCGCGACGGCCCGGCGCTCCTTCGCCAACCTGGGCCGAACGGCCGTCGAGTCCCTCCGGCTCATCCACCGCGGGCTGGCGGACTTCGAGGGACGGTGGACCGTCCTGGGGGCCGAGCCGATCAAGGCCTATCTCGGCGGCGGCCAGGCCGCGGGCCGCGGGCTGATCATCATGACCGCCCACCTGGGCAACTGGGAGCTGGCCGGCCAAGTCGTGCCCCGCGAGCTGGGCCGCCCGGTGGAGGTGGTCGGCCGCCGCCAGTCGGCGGTGGCCGAGCGCGTTCTGGTGCGCCTGCGGACCCAGGGCGGCAACGGCTACATTTCCAAAAACGGCGGCGCCCGAGCCATGCTCCAAGCCCTGCGCGCCGGCGGAATTTTGGGGATCCTCTACGACCAGGCCGAAAGGGTCGGTCCTGGAGGCGCCCCGCTGAGCTTCATGGGACGTTCCGCTCTGACCACCTTGGGGCCGCTTAAGCTGGCCGCCCGCACGGGCGCCCGGCTGGCGCCCCTCTTCGGCCGTCGGGAAGGCGGCCGGCACGTCTTCGAGTTCGGACCGCTCGTCGAGCCCCCGCCGCGCGGGGACCGCGGGCGGCTGCTCGAGGCGGCCCAGCGGTTCAACGACCTGCTGGCCGCGGAGGTGCGCCGGCGCCCTGACCAATGGATGTGGGGACATCGCCGCTGGAAGACCTGCGAGACCAGGCTGGCCCCTGATTCCCCTTGACCTCAGGCCCTCCGGGGCCGTTTTCCTCAAGGAGCTGATCTTTTCCCATGGAAATGTTCAAGATAATTTTCTTGCCCGACAACGTAGCCGTCGAGGCCGAGCCAGGCGAGAGCCTGCTCGAGGTCGCCAACCGGGGCAACATTCACATCAACGCCTCGTGCGGCGGCGAAGGCGTCTGCGGCCGTTGCGTGGTGGAGCTGCGCGAAGGCACGGTGCAGGCCAGCCCGGGGTTGTATCTTTCCGACGACGATTATCAAAAAGGCGTCCGTCTGGCCTGCCGGGCCAAGGTCGACGGCCCGGCGACGCTGTTCATACCTCTGGAGTCGCGGGCCGACGCGTCTTTCTTCAAAAAAGCCGCCCAGGCCGACGAAATTTTGACCGTCGAGCACCCCGACCCCATGGTTCGCCAAACCTGCGTCATTCTCTCGCCGCCGAGCCGTGACGACAACCAAAGCGATCTCGACCGGGTCAGCACGGCTCTGGCCGAGCTGGGACTCTACGACAACGACATAGACCTGTCGGCCATGCGCCGGATGCCGGAAGTGCTGCGCGAAAGCGGCTTTAAGGTCACAGTTTCAATCTTCTACGAGCTGGCTCTCCAAAACCCTCACAGCTCGGCCTGGGGCCGCATCGTCTCCTTCGACCCGGCCGGCAGCGACGACGACTTTTTCGGCTTGGCCATTGACGTGGGCACCACCTCGGTGTGGCTGCGGCTGGTCAACTTGGCCACCGGCGAAGTGCTGCCCAGCATCGGCGATCTCAACGGCCAAATCTCCTACGGCGAGGACGTCATCAGCCGCATCGTCTACGCCGGCCGCAAGGATGGCCTCAAGCGCCTCCAAACGCGGGTCATCGACACCGTCAACCGGCTGCTGGAAACCTACGAGCAAAGCTATCCGGGCTACCGGCAAAAAACCTTCCTCATCGTCGTCGCCGGCAACACCACCATGGCCCACCTGCTGGTGGGGCTCGAGCCCAAAAACATCCGCCTGGCCCCCTACGTGCCCCCGGCCTCGACCTGGCCGTCGCTGCGGGCCAGCTTTCTGGGCGTCAACGTCGAGCCCCACACGGTCATGAAGGTCTTCCCCTCGGTGTCCAGCTACGTCGGCGGCGACATCGTCGCGGGCGTGCTGGCCTCCGGGCTTTACAAGCGGCCGGAGCTGACGCTTTTCATCGACGTGGGCACCAACGGGGAAATTGTCATCGGCAACCAGGACTGGATGACCTGCGCGGCCTGCTCGGCCGGGCCGGCCTTCGAGGGCGGCGGCGTCAAGTGCGGCATGCGGGCCGCGCCAGGGGCCATCGAGAACTTTTTGTACGAGCCCCAGCTCAAGCGCCACCATCTGGGGGTCATCGGCGGGGTGAGCCCCACGGGCCTGTGCGGCTCGGGCCTGATCAACGTCGTCGCCGAGCTTTTCCGCGGCGGCGTGCTCGACAAGCGGGGCCGCTTCGTGGAAGGCGCCTCCCCCAACGTCCGCGAGGGCGCCGACGGCTGGGAATACCTGCTGTCCCCGGCCGAGCTCAGCGGCGGCGGCCACGACGTGGTGATGACCGAAATCGACGTCGAAAACCTCATCCGGGCCAAGGGGGCCATGTTTTCCGGGTATCAGACGCTGGTGGAGGCCGTGGGCCTGAAAATGGACGATCTCGAGCGGGTCGTCATCGCCGGCGGCTTCGGCCGGTCGCTGAATCTGGAAAACGCCGTGACCATCGGCCTTTTGCCGGGCCTGCCCTTGAACCGCTTCACCTACATCGGCAACAGCTCGCTGACCGGCGCCACCTTGGCCGCCCTGTCGGGGGCCATGTGGCGGACGGCCTTCGAAATCAAGCAGAAAATGACCAATTTCGAGCTCAGCGAGACGCCCGGCTACATGGACAAATACATGGCCAGCCAGTTTTTGCCCCACACCGACGAAGGCCTTTTCAAATTGCAGCGAGGGGCCGCATGACCGTCACGACGCCTGACCGGTCCCCCGCGCCCCCGGAGGCGGCGTCCTCGCCGACGGCCGGCCCGGAGGCGCTCTCCGAGACGCTCCTGGCGCGCGTCGAGCGCCTCCGGGCCGAGATCGCCAATCACAACCGCCTTTACTTTCAGGCCGACGCCCCGGAGACTTCCGACTGGACCTACGACGGGCTGGTCCGCGAGCTCGAGGCCCTGGAGGCCGCCCACCCCGAGCTCCGCAGCGACGCCTCCCCCGCCGCGACCGTGGGCGCCCCCCCAGGGGGGCGCGGCCTCGACACGGTGACGCGCGAAACCCCCATGCTCAGCCTCGACAAGGCCCTGTCGGCCCAGGAGCTGCTGGATTTCGGGGAGCGCGTCAAGCGGTTCTTGGGCGCCTCGGCGCCGACGCTTTTTGCGGCCATGCCCAAGTTTGACGGGCTGGCGGTGGAGCTGGTCTACCAGGACCGCCGGCTGACGCTGGCCTCCACCCGAGGCGACGGCCGCACCGGCGAAAACGTCACCGCCAACGTCGCGGCCATGGGCTCGATCCCCCTGGAGCTGACCGCCGCGGCCCCCGCCGGCCTTCTCCACGTCCGGGGCGAGGTGTTCATGGAAAAGGAGCGCTTCGCGCGCCTCAACGAGGACCGCGAGGCCCGGGGGCTGTCGGCCTTCGCCAACCCCCGCAACGCCGCGGCGGGTTCGCTCCGGCAGCTCGACGTCGACCTCGCCCGCGTCCGGTGCCTGAGCTTCTTCGCCTACGGCCTCGTCGAGCTGGAGGCGGCCGAGGCGACCGGCTACGTGGAGCTCATGGGCCGGCTGGCCCAGTGGGGCCTGCCGACGGAGGGCCGCATCTCCAGCCGGCCGCCCGCCTCCCTGGAGGAAATATTGGCCGTCTTCCAAGACCTGGAAGACGGCCGCGACGCCCTCCCCTACGAAATCGACGGGCTGGTGGTCTCCGTCGACGAGCTGGCCCTGTGGACCCGCCTGGGCGCCACCGCCCGGGCCCCCCGCTGGGCCACGGCCCTCAAATTCCGGCCACGCGCGGCCCAGACGCGGGTCACGGCCATCGAGGTCCAGGTGGGCCGCACCGGGGCCCTCACCCCGGTGGCGGTCATGGAGCCGGTGCTGGTGGGCGGCGCGCGAGTGGCCCAGGCCACGCTGCACAACGAAGACGAGCTCAAGCGCAAGGACGTGCGACCCGGCGACTGGGTGAGCCTCCAGCGGGCCGGCGACGTCATTCCGGAGATCCTGGAGGTCCATCTCGACCGGCGGCCGCCGGATCTGCCGCCTTTCGTCTTCCCGAAAAACTGCCCGGTCTGCGGGACGCCGGCGACGCGCCGCCCCGACGAAGCCGTGGCCCGCTGCCCCAACCGCGCCTGCCCGGCCCAAATCGAGGCCCGGCTGATCCACTTCGCCCACAAAAACGCCCTGGACATCGAAGGCTTTGGCGAAAAGCTGGCGGCGCTGCTGCTCGGCGCCGAGCTGGTGCGGCAGCCCTCGGATCTTTTTCGGCTGACCTTGGCCCAGCTGCGCGAGCTGCCCAGATTCGGCGACAAATCCGCCGCCAACCTCCTGGCGGCCATCGACAAGGCGCGCGTCAAAAGCCTGTGGCGCTTCATCAACGGGCTGTCCATTCGCCACGTCGGCGAGCGCTCCAGCCAAATCCTGGCCGACCGCTTCAAAAGCCTCCAAGCCCTCTCGGAGGCGACCATGGAGCAGCTCACGGCCTTAAGCGACATCGGCCCGGAAGTGGCCCAAAGCGTTTTGGACTTTTTTCAAAGCCCCCTCAACCGCTCCTTTCTGGCCGATCTCATGGGCGACGAGCTGGGCGTGGCCCCCAGCCTCGACGAGCCCGCCGCCGCCGGCGGACTGACCGGGAAACGCTTCGTCTTGACGGGGACGCTCTCGGGCCTGACCCGCGCCGAGGCCAAGGCCCGCATCGTCGCCGCCGGCGGCCGGGTGCTCTCGGCGGTGAGCAAGGAGACCGACTTCGTGGTGGCCGGCGAGGCGGCCGGCTCCAAGCTGGCCGCGGCCAGAAACCTGGGGATCAAGATCGTGGACGAGGCGGCCTTTTTGCGGCTGCTGGCCGACGAGACGCGGACGGCGGGCGGAATGGCAGGCGGAGCGGGGGGCGGCGCGGCGGGCGAAGCCGCCCGCGACGGGGCTGACGGCGCGGCGGGCGAAACCGCCCGCGACGCGGCTGACGGAACGAAGGCCGAGACGGCCGGGCAGGCGGCCAGCCAGGCGGGAACCGCGAGAGGCGAGGCAGGCGGGCGGCTTTTTTAAGGCTCCGGCCGCGCTCGCCAGTCCCCTGCTTTTCCCGCCGAGCCACGATGCGCCGGCCGAGGCGTTCCGTCTCGCGGAATCGCCCCGCCGTCGCTGGCCGCGCCGACGTGGCGATCGCCAAAATGCGTCGCCTTCGAGAAGGCGCCGAATTGGCGGCTGGCGGAGTCGCCCGAGGGGCGCGTGGCTGGAACCGTCAGGGGCGCCGTGATGAAGACGGAACCGTCCGCGTGAGGAAAAGGGGCGAGCCGCGGCGGCCGCGCGGCGGAATCCGCAGGCCGGCGGCCTCGGTCGTACGCCCCGCCGCGCCGCCTGAGGCTTTCAGCCCCTTGGCCCGGCTCGGCCTTCGCGGCCGCTTTCGG
>JAISZC010000027.1 GCA_031269485.1 Deltaproteobacteria bacterium | reverse complement strand
CGCCCGGTCGACGCCCACGCCGCCTCCAAACGAAAGCGAGACCCCCATGAGCGACTGCTCCTCCACCTTCGCCGTCAAGCCCGCGACGCCCTCGCCGGGCCCCGCGCTTGGGGCTCTGCTGGGCCGACGCCTCTTCTTTTTGTCGTGGCTGATGCCGGCGCTGCTGTTCGTCTTCTGCGAGCTCATCAGCCACGCCGGCCTGGTGCGGCCCCACATCTTTCCGGCGCCCACCAAGGTCGTCCGCACGGCCGTGGATCTGACCTTCCACGGCACCCTTCCGCGCGATCTGCTCGTCAGCCTGCTGCGAGCCGCCGCCGGCTGGCTCATCGGCGCCTCGCTGGGGGGCGTTTTGGGGGTTTTGGCGGGCTTCTCGACCACGGCGAGGGCCCTCATCGATCGCAACGTCCAAATGATCCGCTCCATCCCCTTTTTGGCCCTTTTGCCGCTGGCCATCGTCTGGTTCGGGGTGGGCGAGGCTCAAAAAATTTTCATGGTGGCCCTGGGCGTCTTTTTTCCCATTTACATCAACGTCATTTTGGGCATCCGACAGCTCGACGTCAAGCTTTTGGAGCTGGCGCAAGTCCAACGCCTGAGCTCCTGGGAGACGATCAAGCTCGTCATTCTCCCCGGGGCGCTCCCTTCCGTGCTGACTGGCGTGCGCTACTCGCTGGCCACCGCTTGGCTGGCTCTGGTGGTGGCCGAAACCATCGGAGCCAGCGCGGGCATCGGCTTTTTGGCCATTGACGCCCGCGAGTTTTTGCGCACCGACGTCATTGTCCTGACTCTGGTCATCTACGCCGGAATCGGGGCGCTGGCCGACACGGCGGCCAAGCTGCTGGAGAGGCGGATGCTTCGCTGGCACCCCAGCTACGCCGCGGATCGTCCCAGATGAGCGCCGAGCCGGCCGTCCGAGCCGTCAATCTGAGCCGCGCCTACGGCGCCCAGACGGTGCTCAAGAACCTGACCCTCAGCATCGCGGAGGGAGAGTTCGTGGCCCTGCTGGGCGAGAGCGGCTGCGGGAAAACCACGCTCCTGCGCCTTCTGGCCGGCCTCGATCCGGTCCAAAGCGGCCAGATGACCGTCGCCGCCCCTTCGGCCGTGGTCTTTCAGGAGCACCGCTTGCTGCCCTGGAAAAGGCTGTGGGAAAACGTCGCTCTGGGCCTCCGCGACGACCGGCCCCGCGCCAGGGCCGCACAGGCCCTGGCCGAAGTGGGCTTGGCCGACCGCCTCGACGACTGGCCCAAAAACCTCTCCGGCGGTCAAGCGCAACGCGTGGCCATCGCCCGGGCCTTCGTCCAGTCGCCCAAGCTGCTGCTGCTCGACGAGCCCTTCGCTTCCCTCGACGCCCTGACCCGCGCCAAGATGCACGGGCTCCTCAAGGCCCTGGTCGGCAAGTTCCGCCCCGGCGTCCTGCTGGTCACCCACGACGTTCATGAATCCATCTTCCTGGCCGACCGCATCCTGGTCATGGCCGAAGGCCGCCTGACGGCCGAAAAGCGGCCTTCCGACTACCTCGATCCTCTGGCCCTCCACGCCGAGCTGCTCGACGAGCTCGGCGTAAGCTTAGACGACCACGCCGCGGCCGGGGGGAAGCTCCAGCCCGGCGACGGACGAGCCCCAGACCAGCCGCCGGCCTTGGCGCCGGAAGGCTGAAGGTCAGTCGAGGCCCGATCGGCAGGGGCAGACTGGCCGGCCACGCTTGGCGCGAACCGACCGGACAGGACACCGGAAGAGCCGGCGGACCAGGCGCCGGCCTCGCGAGGCCTAATCCGCTTGGTCATGTCTTTCTTGGCTTGTCTTGGCCTTCTTGGCCTGACTGGCCTTCTTGGCTTGCCTTGGCCTTCTGGCTTGCCTTGGCCTTCCTGGCCTGGCGCTCCGGTCCGACGGCCACGATCCGGCCAAGACCTGGTCTCAATCCGTGAGGTCCTGACCGAATCCAGACCGGGCTTTGAGCCAGCCTTCATTCAGCCTTGACCAGAACGATCCTGGCCTTGACTCGGCCTCAATTCGGCCTTGCGCAGCCTTTCTCAAGTTTTTCTCAGCATTTTCCCAGCTTCGTCTCAGCATTGTCTCAGCGTTGTCTTTGCCTCGACCTGGCCCCAGCCTTGCTCTGAACGCCCTCGGCCTGCGGCCGCCGCCAGCCAACGCGCCAGCCGCGCCCGCGCCCCGAAAGGCCGTCCAAACACCTAACGCCTTGTCAGGAGTCGACCATGAAAAAAGCCTCCCCGACCATCGCCTCCCCCGCCTGGGTCTTGATCCTCGTCGCGGCCGTCAGCGCGGCCCTCGCCGTCCTCCTCGACCCGCTCCCCGTCGTCCAAGCCGAGGACACGGTCGTCCGGCTCACCTATTCCATGGCCCCCAACGCTTTCACCACCGTGGCCAAAGAGCGCGGCGAACTGGCCAAGGAGCTGGCCGCCAAGGGCATCAAGGTCGAATGGGTCGGCCCCTTTCCCAACCACGCGCCCACCATCCAGGCGGTGGTGGGCGAGACGGCCGACTTCAGCTTCGGCGGCACCACCACGGTGGGCTTTGCGGCCATCTTGGCCGGCTCGCCGCTGGTTTTCACCCAATACTACGATTATTCGCCCCGCACATCGGCCATCTTGGCCATTGACCCGGCCATCAAAACGGTCAAGGATCTGGTCGGGAAATCCGTCGCCAACAACCGCTCAGGCATAGGCGAGACGTTGCTGACGGCCGCCTTGGAGGCCAACGGACTGGATCGCTCCCAAGTCGAGTACGTTTACATGAACCCGCCTGAAGGGGCCATGGCCCTGGCCTCGGGAGCCGTGGACGCCTGGGTGATGTGGAGCCCGGAGGTGGACTTGGCCCGCGAGACCAACAAAGCCCACGACGTCTTCAGCGAAAGAGATCTGCCCTATCCGTTGGACTACAGCGGCTGGGTGGCCCGTCGCGAGTATGTGGAAAAAAATCCTGAAATCGTCAAAGCCGTCAACGAAGCCTTCCGGCATGTCGGCGAGTGGATTTCGACTCACCCTGAAGAGCACGAAAAGCTCCTCAAAAGCGTATGGAAATATGATGACTCGCTAACGCCATATTTTATTTCCATAGCCAACAAGTACACCTTTCATGACCCTTCCGACAAAGAGTTTCTCGATCGTTTTCAAGCCTCAGTCGACTGGCTGACCAAAAACAAGGTCCTGCCCGGGTCCATCGACGTCCGAGCCGTGTTGCTGCAGCCCTAAGGCGCCAGGGTTAGCCCGCGACCGGAAATTCCGGGCTCGCTCGCCTGAGACCCGCGCTCAGTCGGCCCCGAGGTCAGGAAGCGGACCTCGGGACGCGAACATCAGGACCCGAACCTCGGGACCCGAACATCAGGACCCGAACATCAGGGTCCAAGCGTCAGGGTCTCAGGCCTCCGGGGCCTTCCGAGCGCCAGAGCTCCCGGGACGTCCTGACCGCCCGGCCCGAAAGCCGCCGGCCGCCCAAGCCCGCGAGCCGGCGGCCTCCATTGTCTTCCTCCTTCCAAATGGTGTCAGCCATGTCCTTTTCTCAACGCATCGTCACCACCCCCGGCTTCCTCGATCGGCGCACGGTCGAGGCGGCCTTGGCCGACTACTTGCTCCAGGTCAACCACCGCGGCTACCGGCCCAACCGTCGCAAGGTCCTGGCGGTGCGCGGGACCGACCGCACCGCCTGGCTGCGCAACGCCGAAAAGCCCGTCCGCTGGGAGGCTTATTATTTTATCGAAGGCGAACTTTTTCCGGAACCGGAAACGACCAAACTGCCCCCTGGACGCTCCCCCGAAGACTACGCCGCCGCGCTGACCGACCAAATATGGGACCAGCTGAGCCTATGGAATGGCTTTGATTTCACGCCCACCAGCTTCGGCCTCAATTACATGCTCCAGCCTATAAATTTTGCAAATCAGACAGAAAGGAGCCTGGAAAGTGCCTAAAGCCCTCGGCGCCTTTGACGCGCCCGACCAGTCCGAATCGTCCCCCTCCGCCGCTCCGCAACCGGGCTACCGGCTTTTGGACCACGACGAAAAAATCGTCTCCGTGGAAGACCTGTCGGCCTATTTGGCCGACTTCGTCCGCCATGACCCCCGAAACCACCTCCCCGAAGGCGACGATTTGCCCATCTTCGACGAGCCCGTCGTCGGCGTGGCCGCGGCCGACGACCCCCTCTTCGCCCGCCTGCCCTTGCCCGAGGTCGTCGGCCCCATACACGCGACCCCCGACTTCTGGCTGCCGGGGGCCAAAACCGTAGTCAGCTTCTTCGCGCCCTTCTCCCAGGAAATCAAAAACACCTACCGCGGCAATTCTTCCAAGTTGCCCACTCTCGAATGGGTGTCCGCCCGCCTCAACGGCGAAATTTTCCTCAACGTCCTGCGCCGAGCCTTGTGGCGCTTTTTGACCAAGCAAGGGGCTCAGGCCGTCATCCCCAACCTCGACCGCCGCTACCGGGCCGAAAACTACTTGGCCATGTGGTCGGAGCGCCACGTGGCCTACGTCGCCGGCGTGGGCGCCTTTGGCCTCCATTGCGGCCTGCTGACCGCCAAGGGCGCCGCCGGGCGCATCGGCAGCGTGGTCGCCGACTTGGCTCTCCCCCCGACGCGGCGGCCCTACTCGGGAGTTTACGACTACTGCCTTCTCAAAAGGGGCTTCGAGTGCGGGGCCTGCATAAAAAAATGCCCGGCCGGGGCGCTGTCGAAAGACGGCAAAGATCATCAAGCCTGCTCAAGAAACGGCGACGAGCTGATCCGGCCGGCCTACCGCGGCTGGGGCTATCATTCCTGCGGGCACTGCCAAAACAATCTGCCCTGCTCGGACGGCATCCCGGCCAAGCTGGCCGGAACGCGGCCCCTCGCCTCCTGACAAGACCACGGAGGCGTCCAGGCGCCGGGGACCGCCGGCTTGGCGGGCGTTGGGCGACGACCGCCTGCCCCCAAAGCCGGCCGCCGGCGGCCAAGGAGGCGTCGGCGAGGGGCCGCGGGACCTTGTCGCACCTGCCCTGCAGGGGAGATCTAATCTTGGAGCATGATCATGACCTGCGAGCTATTAATTTTCATGATATCTGCATAATTACACTTATTTTGTCTATAATTCGATATTTTTAATATTTTATTAATCCTAACGACATAAAAAATATCTTATACCCTTGGATTTTCCGCCGCGGGCCAGGACGCGCGCCAACAGCCCTAAGCTCGGCCGACATGGAAGGCGCTCTTCAGCGTCGCCCTCAAGGTTAGAAGCCCCGACGCCTCAGGTCCGGGGCAGCGCGGCCGAGCCGGCCGACGGCGCCGCGTCCCGGCCGGAATTTTTTGCAGTCTCGACGGCGCGCGAGGAGATTTACGGGACCTGAGGCGGGCGGCGCCTTCGCCCCGGCGGAAAACGCCCCGCGTCAGCGGACGTCCGCCGGGCTTAGCCGGAAAACCTTTTTGCGTTTTCGCCCTGGATTGTCGGTGACGCGCCCCCGCAGCCATGCTAGCATGGGCGCCAGACATGGTCGCTCTCGAAGCCTCCGCCGCCGACCTTATCAAAAAAGCCGACCTCAACTGCGAGCCGCTGCCGCTGGACGCCGAGGAAAAGCGCTCCGTCGACAGCCACATTCCGCCCGTCAGCTGCTTTTATTTGGCCCTTGGATTGGCCCATGGCTTGGCCGAGGCCAGCCAGGCTCTGGCGGAGACGTCCGCCGACAAGCCGCAAAGATCCTCCATCGCTGGCTCTGCTGTGGCCCTCGGCGCTTGTCTTGCGGCTTTTTTTTCCAAGCCAAAAGAAAAAGGGTCCTCAAGCGACCGGCGGTCCGCGACTTGACCGCGCGGCATCTTTCGCGGGCCCTCTTGACGGCCGGACCTTGAGCGCGGCGGCCCGAAAGCCGACGGCGGCCAGCTGAAAGACAGGGGCGGCCAAAAACAAATCTGAAAACGCTTAAAGTCTTAAAAATAATCAGTTGACATAAAATGCTATATTAAATCTAAACTTCTTTTAGTTTTCAAACTGGCCAGACAAATGCCTCTCCCGCCAAACTCGGCTTAAATCAGCTTCCCTCCAGCAGATGCGGGTATTTGTTCAACTTATAAGGCATGGTATTGCGTTTGAGACCCAAAAGATCGGCCGCCCGGCTTTGGACGCCGCCGGCCAGGGCCAGGGCCCGACGCAGCATTTCTTCCTCAAAGTCGGCCAGCAGCGTCGACAAATCCGGACCTTCCGGCGCGGTCTCGGCCAGCGGCCGAGCCAAAGGGGCTGGTTCGCCGCCGACGTACTTGTCCCACTTGTACTTGAAAACGTTGCGCCGCAAGCCCAGCAAATCGGCCGCCCGGCTCTGGACGCCGTCGCTGCGGCCCATGGCCCGGCGAAGCAAGCCCTCTTCCAAGGCCGAGAGCGCTTCCGTCAGGCCCAAGCCCGTCGGCAGCAACTCCGCCGCCCGCCAGGTCCAGCCGACGCCCTCGCCAGCCGCCGAGACGACGGGCGCTCCGACAGCCGCGCCGACCTCCGCGCTCACCCCGCCGTCCGCAATTCGGTCGTCGGAGACGCCGTCGACGCGCCGGGCCGCGCCGGCCGGCCTCGCCGAGCCGCCGGGCTCCAGCGCGGCCGCGGCTTCCAAATTCGTCCCGGAAGCCGTCGCCTGACCGGAAGTCGCCCCCGACGCAACTCCCGGCGTGCCCCCCGGCGCGGTCCCAGACGCGGCTTTTGACGGATCCGCCGGCGAGTCCCCCAGCCAGCCAGCCGACGAACGGGCCAAAGGGCGGTTTGCGGACGCGACGTCCAAACCGCTCCCCGCTCCAAGCCTCAATCCCGCGCCTTGCTCCTGTCGAGCTCCCTCTCCGGCCCCATGTCCTCCCCCTTGTCCCGCCCCCGCGCCAGATCCTTGTCCCGCCCCGCCTCCATCGGCGGCGACGGCCGAGCCGCCCGGCCAGCCGGGCCGGATCAGCTCCTCAGGCAGATCGGAAGGCAAAATCTCGTCGCCGGCGGCCAGCACCAGGGCGCGCTCGACGACGTTTTCCAGCTCGCGGACGTTGCCTGGCCAATGATAGGCGTACATCAGGCGCATGGTTTCCTGGGACAGCCGCGGCCGACGCTCGCGGTCACGGCCGTGCTTGTCCAAGAAGGTTTCCGCCAGCAGCGGCAGATCGTCCAAACGCTCGCGCAAAGGCGGCATGACGACCCGGACCACGTTGAGGCGGTAGAAAAGATCCTCCCGAAAGCCGCCGGCGGCGACTTCCCGCTTGAGATCGCGGTTGGTGGCCGTGACCAGCCGCACGTCGACCTCGAGGATCGAGCCTGCGCCGCCTACGCGCTCGACGACCCGCTCCTGCAGCACCCGCAGCAGGGCCACCTGGACGGACGACCCCAGCTCGCCGATTTCGTCCAAAAAAAGCGTCCCTTGGTGAGCCAGCTCGAAGCGGCCGGCCCGTCGCTGGCCGGCCCCGGTGAAGGCCCCTTTCTCGTAGCCAAAAAGCTCGCTCAAAAGGAGGGTCTCGGTGAGCGCCGAGCAGTTGACGGCCACGAAGGGCCGGTCGGAGCGGGGGCTGTGCTGGTGGATGGCCCGGGCGGCCAGTTCTTTGCCGGTGCCGCTCTCGCCGGTGATCAGCACGTTGGCCCGGGAAGGCGCCACGCGGGCCAGCAAATCGAAAAGATCCCGCATGGCCCTTGAGCGGCCCACCAGCTCGCCGTAGCGATCGCGGCCCGACAGCTCGTCGCGCAGCCGACGGTTTTGACGGGCCAGAGCCGAGACCTTCAAGGCCTTGGCGACGCTTCTGATCAAATCGTCATTGCGGTAGGGCTTGGTGAGGTAGTCGAAGGCCCCCTTCTGCATGGCCTCCACGGCCAGCTTGACGTCGTTGTGGGCCGTGAGCAAGACCACCGGCACTTCCGGGCGCTCGGCCTTGACCCAGGTCAACAGCTCCAAGCCGTCGCCGTCGGGCATGGTGACGTCGGTCAAAACCAACGCCAGCTCGGGCCGGCCAAGGAAAATGTCGAAAGCCTCCCGGCCGCCGCCGGCCTCCAGCACCTCCCAGCCCTGGGCCTCGAGAACCTGGCCGATGATCAGCCGGTAGTTGGGCTCGTCGTCGACCACCAAGACGGTCTCGGTCATCGCCCTCTTCCTCTCTGCGCGTCAGCCCCCGCCATGAGCCTCTCTCCTCGCCAGTCGTCGTCCAACGCCGTCATTTCCGCGCCAGCCAGCTCCCTCTTTTCCTCCGCTCGCCAGCCTTCTCCGCCGTCGCCAGCTGTCTCTTCCACGTCAGCCGTCGCCCGCGGCGTCCGCCTACGCCTCTTCCGTTTCCGTCGGCGGCCGCAAAGGCAATTCCACCGTCGCCTCCAATCCGACGACGCCTTCGGGGCCGTCCACGTTCCTCAGCGTCAGCCGCCCGCCGTGGCTTTCGGCCACGTTGCGGGCCAGCACCAGCCCCAAGCCCGTGCCTTTGGTCTTGGTGGTGTGGAAAGGCTTGAACAAATTGACCGCCGCCGCCTCCGAGATTCCCGGTCCGGTGTCGGTTATGACCACCTTGAGGCTGCCCTCGGGCGCCCCGGGCTGCTCGACCAAGGTGGCCACGGTCAAAAGCCCGCCGTCGGGCATGGCCTGGATGGCGTTGACCAGCAGGTTGACCAGGGCCCGGTGGAGCAAGGGCCCGTCGGCCAACAGCGGCCCCGGCTCGGGCCGCAGCCGGCTCAAAAGCTCCACGCCCGCGCGATCGAGGTCCACCTCCAGGAGGACGAAAATTTCCTCCAAAATGTCCTCCACCACCACCGGCTCGAACTTGGGTTCCTTGGGCCGGGCGAAGTCCAAAAAGTCGGTCACGATGTCCGACAAGCGCTCCGACTCGTCGACGATGGCCTGGGTCAGACGGGCCAGATTGGGTTGCTCGGCGAGCTTGACGGTCAAAAAGTCGGCCGAGGAGCGGATGACTCCCAAGGGATTGCGGATTTCATGCGACACGGTGGCGGCCATGCGGCCCAGGCCGGCCAGCCGCTCGGCTTGGCTGAGGCGTTCGTTCAAAGCCTCTTTTTCGGCGTTTTTCTGCGTGATGATGCTCTCGCCCCGGGCGACGACCAAACGCAGCGTCAAGCTCAAAAAAATGCCCGTTCCGAAGGCCACGGCCAAAGCCGTCCACTGCATGCGGGCTATTTGCCCAAATTCGATGGTGAGATCGCGCCTGAGCTCCAAAACGCCCGAGACCCGGCCTGAATAATAATCTTCCATGGCCTTGAAGCAACGGATGGTAAAATGGCCGTACGGAAAAAAGCCCCCCAGCAGATAGCCGCCCTGCTCCCGCACGATGACCGTGCGGGCCCTGAGGCGGCTCAAATAGGCCGCCCGGGCGCCAGGGCCGCCAGCTTGAACGCCGGTCTGGCTGTCGGCGGGTTGGCCGGCTTGACCCGACGCCTGTCCGCCGGCGTCGACCGCCGGCAAGCCGGCGGCTGGCTCGCCGGTCTGATTGCCGGTCTGGATGCCCGTTTGACCGGCCCCTTGACCGGCCCCTTGACCGGCCCCTTGGCCGCTCGCTTGGCCGCCGGCGGCGCCGTCCGGCTCCGCCGGCGGCGACATGTAGGCCAACCGGATGGCCTCCCGATAGGAACCCATGGGCTCGACGTATTGACCAGTCGTCGTCGGCTGGCCAGTTTCCGGATCAAGACGATAGCTCACCACCGGCGTGGACGAATCGGACGAATAGACCATCAGGCCATATTTTTCTTCGTAGATGGCCACTCGGCTAATGTCGAAGCCGTGAATGGTGGTTTGGATGACGTCATGGAGGCGTTTGTAGGGTTCGGGCTGATTCAGGCCAGCCTCGCCTCTTTCAAGGTAGCTGGGCAGCAAAAAATTGGCGAACATCTGAAAATTCAGGTTGTCCATGATCATCACGGTGTCTTCGATGACCCGCTCGTTGATGATCTGCTCGGCTCGCCCGCTCATGACGCCGGCCAAAAGCAGACAACAGACGAAGATGACCACCACGGCCACGGACGAGAAATACTTGACCAAGCGGAAAGGCTTGGCCTCCCCGGCGGCCGGCGTCGCGGCGGCCTGGCCAACCGAGCCTGACGGACCGGCCGCGCCGGCCAAACGCCGCCAAGGCCACAGGACCTCGGGCGTCCAGCCGCCGCGCCTTTTGGCCAAGCCTGTCGCCGCCGCCGCCGGAGCGGTTGGCGTTGGCGGCCACGCCGCTGAGAGCCCTGGCCCCTCAGGCGAAGCGCTGGCGATCAAACCGGCGGCGCCCGGTCCGCCGGCCGCCGGACCGTCACCCGTCCCAAGGCCAAGCGAAGCGCCAAACAGCTGGCCAGCCGACGAGCCAACCGGCTCGCCAGGCCAAGCCGCGACGCTGGCCGAGCCGCCATCGGCCCCGCCAGCCTCCTCGTCCTCAAGGGACGCTTCGACAGCAGAAGAAAAAGGAGCCGAGGAAGCGGAGGAAGCGGGGGAAGGCGCGGCCAAGGCGCGCGCCGTCGAGGCCGTCGAGGCCGGCGCCTGAATCGCCGACTGGCCAACCGCCGTCCCGGCTTCCGTCTCGAGCGCCGACCTCGACGCCGTCTCGGCCGCCCCAGGTGTCGCGGCTTTTTTGGTCCACAGCCCCATCACGCAATTCCCGCCAGGAAGCCCACGGCCTCAGCCGAGGGGCGACGACTCGACCATAAACTTTTTGCTGGGCTTGAGGCGGTCGTACCGCTCGGTCATCTCCTCAAAGCCCGCCCGGCCCATCAGCCCGTAGGTGAACTTCTTGCCCAGCTCCACGCCCGGCTGGTCGAGAGGATCCACCCCGTAGAGGGTCCCCGACAAGACCGTGGCCAGCATCAGCGTTTGGAGAAGAAAGCCCACCGTCTCCGGCCCGACTTTGGGCATGGTCAGAGAGAAGTTGGGACGGCCGCTTTCAGCCAAGGCCTTGGCCGTGCCCAGGCGCTCGTTGTTGAGCAGCTCGCCGAGGCTGTGCCCTCCCAAATAGCCTAACTCGTTAAATTTCTTGAAAATTTTTGGGATCGAAAGCTTCGCGCGGAAGGCCTCCGTCCCCAAAAAGCAAATCGTCTTGTCCTGGGGCCCTTCCATGTAAAGCTGCAGCTGAGAGTGCTGATCGGTGGCCCCCAAGGCCTTGATCGACGTCTGACCGGCGCCGGCCGGCGAGCCGTCAAGTTTTTTGGCCTTGCCCAGCGACTCGTTCCACAACTGCCCGAACCAGTCGGCCACGCGCCCCAAAGCGTCGGCGTAGGGCATCATGACCAGCGAGCCGCGGCCTTTTTTGACGGTCAGCAGCCAATTGAGGCCGGCGAACAAGGCGGCCTGGCTGGCCGCGCCCGTCCGGTCGAAGGCTTCCTGGGCCCGACGGGCCCCAGTCAGCAGTCCGGCCACGTCGACCCCGGCCAAGGCCAAAGGCGCCAAGCCCACGGCCGTCAACACGGAAAACCGGCCGCCCACGCCGGGCGGAATCGGGAGCGCGGTCCAGCCGTTTTCCTCCACCAACCTTCGCAGCACGCCGTTTTGGGGATCGGTCGTCACCAGCAGCCGCTCCTTGAAGCCCTCGGGGCCCAGAGCCTTTTGGAACCGGTCGGCGACGATCATGAACTGGCTCATGGTCTCGGCCGTGGCGCCGCTTTTGGAAATGACGTTGACGAACGTCTTGGACGGATCGAGGCCGTCCAAAAGGGCGCCAAACCCCTCGGGATCGACGTTGTCGGCCACGTGCAGCCGCGGCCAACCGCGCTTGTCCGCCGGGAGCGCGTTGTGGTTAAGAGGCCTCAAAGCCGTAAAAACGGCCGAAGGGCCCAGAGCGCTGCCGCCGATGCCCAGGACGAGCGCGTCGTCGAATTTTTTTCGGACTTCCGCGGCCAGCTTGCGGCAGGTTTTTGGCAAAGCCGCGTCTTGGGGCAAATCGGCGAAAGGCAGCAGGCCCTCGCGTCGCCGGGCCTCAAAATCCTTGACCGCCTTGGCCAAGGACTTCTTGACCTCGGAGAGGTCGGCCGACGTCAGGCCGATCTCGGGGCCCAGGACCTCGGCGACGAGATGATTGTAATCCAGAGTCAGCAAAACATCGTTTTTCTCCATGGAGTCCTCTCTAAAATGTTCCTCCGGGGCGAGTCTTCGCGTGTTCTGGAGGTCAGGGGGGTCTTTCGGCTTGAGCCCTCTCAGAGGACAGCTGCTTCTCTTTTATATTTTATGTTAAGTTTTTTAAGCAAAGATTGAAAAAAGTTCGGACTGAGGCGCATTGGATCCGTTTTGGCTGTCCAGCTCGCCGACGTGCGCGTCGACCATTTCGCCTATTATGGCGCCTAGCAGTTTCATGTTTTTTTATCTTGTCTATCCCCCAATAAGACCACAATTATTGGCTTCGTCGAAAAAATTATGACGTCGGCTCGCCCGCTGAGCGCCAGGGCCGTCTTCCAGATCCACGATCCTGTCCCTTGGAACTTTTTTGCTAATTTATTCGCCTCAATCTGCGCCGTATCCTTATGACGAGGGCCAGATCTGATTGACATGCAAAAAAAACGGTCAGAGCCAAAGTCATCAAGCTTTGACCCCTATTATCAAGGGATTATTTTAGTCGTCAAGCTGAAAATGGTATTTTTGCATATCGATCAGATCTCCCTGGCACCCTTTGCAGCTTTTGCAGCTTTTGGCGCGCGACGGAAGACAGAGACAGCCGGCCTGCGAACGGCGCCAAGAAACCATTGTCGTCTCCGCCAGCCTTCGGAAGCCCCCGCCTGCCCGACCTGCCCTAGCCTCGAGCTTAACACAAACCCGGCGCATTTTCATT
Organism: Deltaproteobacteria bacterium; assembly: GCA_031269485.1. GTDB lineage: Bacteria > Desulfobacterota > Desulfarculia > Adiutricales > Adiutricaceae > JAISZC01. The sequence continues at coordinate 1,961 of JAISZC010000027.1, read as the reverse complement.
GTTGGCCGACGTCGGGCAGATCAAACGAGCGTCTGGCGCCGGGACCTGACTTGGTCCGGACCTGACCAGGTCCGGACCTGGCTTGGCCCGGACCTGGCTTGGCCCGGACCTGGCCTGGCCCGGCTGCGGCGGCCGCCGCCGGCCTGGCGTCAATTGCCAACGTAGGCGTTTCGGCCGTCTCTCGCCGAAGACAAGGCGCCGCCGTCCGCTGGCTCATGGCGTCCCGGCGGGAGAATCAGGACCTTCTGAACTGAGCTCGAAGAACCGAAAAAAACCTGAAAAGAGGCCGAAAACCTGCCGGACCACGTCCGCCGCCTGAAGCTTCGGCTGCGACCGACGCCAGGCCAGCCTGAACTCTGCCGCGGCCCCATGACGTGGCCTCATGCCGCGGCCCCATGACGTCTCGCCCGAAAAAAGTCGTCTTGGGGCGATTCGGCCGCCGCAACCGTTTTGACGAAAACCGTCCTGAAGGCGGAGGCGACCGCGCTCTGGCGGCCCGGCGAGAGCGGCGGGCCAGACCGACGGCGAGACGAGCCTCGTGCGCTGCAGGTCCAGCCAGGCGTTCTGCCCGCCAAAAACGGTCCGGCCAGCCGCCGGGCACGGCCGAAACGCCGCGGTCGACTTGACGAGATTTTGAAGCTTAGGTTGACTTGCGAGGAGTCGGTCGGTTACAATCAACTTAGGCTCATACCCTTCGGCTGCGTCGGCGCGCCCCCACGCCCCGCTTTTGAGCGCGCGCCGGCCGTCGATCAAAAGGACCGGCTCAAGAAGGTCCGGCCAGAAGCCGTCCCGCCCTTTGAGACCCGCGGTCTAAACTCTGACAAGGCAAGTTATGATGATTGAAGAAGCCCTCAAAATCATCGCCAACAAAATTCTCGATCTCGACGAAGAATCGTTGACCGAACTCATTCCCAAATACCGGCAGCGCATGATAAACTTCGAACCTAGCCGAGAATGGGAACTTTCGGTCATTATTTATTTCATCATCAACGGCTGCCGTGTCAAAAATGCGCAATTCAACGATCGCATCCAGGACTATTATGAGGAGCTCAAAAAAAAGACCCCCAACGACGGTTGGGCCGTCAGCCGTCCAGATTTGCGCTTGATCAAGTAGGCGCCAAGATTTTCCGCCTGCCGGTCACGACCGACAGGCGGCTCGCCGACGCTCCCCCAGCCTTGATCGAGGCGCAAAAACCCCTTTTTCAGCTTGACGTCTAAAGTTAGCTCTAAAATTAGCTCTTGATAACAAGCGCCGAAGCTTGCCGATTTTGGTCCTGACCGGGGTTGTTGCGCCTCGATCAGCCTTGCGCCCGGCCGGCGGGGCACGACCCGACGCGTCAGCTCTGAACTTTTTATTGACCGCGGCGCCTCGAGCGCCGGCGACGTTTGACGCTCCTGCCAAAACGCCATCCGGCCGGCCTCCCCGGCCTTCAGACGAGCCACGGCAAGGCGCGCCAAAGAGCGCTGCGAGCCCGCCCGCCAAGGCCGCGCCGGCGGAGCCCTCACGACTGCCGCCTCGGCCGGCCGAAACCCGCCCCCGGAACCCCCCCTAAAAAGCGTCCTCGACGATGAGCTCGCCGGTCAAGGAGAGCACCTGAAAGCGTCCGTCGCGGTACAGGCCGTAGCTGGGCGGAAACCCTTTCTTGGGCAGCGTCAGGCTGCCGGGGTTCCAGCGGCGGCCCTCGGGGCTGGCCCAGGCCAAAGGGTCGGAACAGTTCTCTTGACATCTATCCATACCTACAATATGATGGGTGCTATTGTTGCCATAGGCGAAGCTGCAAAAGCATTTGGTGTTTCCATTACTACGCTTCGGCGCTGGGAGGCGGCGGGAAAGCTGACGCCTGCTCGAACGACTTCCGGACATAGGCGTTATGACCTTTCCAAACTTATTCCCGAGCAGTATCATCTTTCTGGTGGAGAGCGGCGCACTATCGCCTATGCCCGTGTTTCCAGTCATGACC
>JAISZC010000216.1 GCA_031269485.1 Deltaproteobacteria bacterium | reverse complement strand
AGGCCGATGGCAACACGTTGACGGTCGTCGGCCTTGGCGGACGCCAAAAGATGCGAGATCTCCATGGCGGCGTCTACAGGCTTCACGACGGAGCCGGCGAAATATCGGCCAGCTTCAACCGCGTCCACGTCAAGAGCATGGATTTGGGCGACGCATATGATCTCCTCTATGACGTCACCGGCGGCCGAGCCCTCATCGATAATGCGACTGGCTACAGCTTTCTCGCGGCCAACGACAACATTGTCAAAATTGAGGGGTCCCGCGCCTTCAGCGCCTTCAGCGGCACAATCGAGCGAGTCTCAGGCGCTGAAGCCTTTGACGCGGAGGCCAGCCGCAATTATTTGGAAATCATCGACAGCGTTTTCGGCGGCATCGTCGTCGCGGGCCAGGCCAGCATGTTTTCAAGATTTGCGCGCGCCGTCGACAACACCGTGATTGTCAGAGGCGACTCCTCCTTCGCCTCAAGCCTCTACGGCGGACAGGGCAGGCACGGCGAGGCGGCCAACGACTTTTTCGCCGGCAATTCGCTCCACGTCGAACTGCCCAAGATCGGCGGCATCGACGTCCGCTGCAACGTCGGCAATTTTGAAAAGTATTATTTTCTCTTCGCCGCCGACGCCCCCAGCGGTTCGGTGGGGCTTAAGGTCGCCGGCGAATTTCGTCTCAACGACAACGACAACGGCAGCTACCTCGGCGCCCGAGGCGCGCGCGTCGAGAGCGTCGACCTCGTCGGCGGCGTCGTTCCGCAGGCGGGGCACGAGTTCGTGCTGGTGGAGGGGACCGTCGACGACGACAATTTTCAGCAGACCACGGCGACCGGCCTGTTCAACGTCAATTTGCTCCTGGACTACGACTTGAGGGTCGAGCCGGACAGGCTGTCGGCCGTCTTCAAAGGCGCCAGAAGCCATCCGCAGATGGAGTCCCTCTCCGAAGGCCAGTCGGCCGGTTTGTCCTTGGCCAACTTGGGCTTGGATCTCATCTCCGGCCAAGGCGTGTCCGCGGCCGTGGCCCGGACGTTTCCGGAACCTTGTCCGGCGGCCTTCGTGTCCGCCGGCGGCGGGCAGTTCCGATACGACACCGGCTCGTTTTACGACGTGAAGGCCTTTTACGGCCTGATCGGCGTGGACTGCCTGACCTATTTGGACTCCGGGGCCCTCAACCTCGGCGCGTTCGTCGAGGGCGGCAAGGGCGACTACCGGGCCGAGGCGACCTACTCGGGCAATCTGCACGTCCAGGGGCGCGGCGACATGGAGTACTTCGGCCTGGGCCTCTTGGGCAGCTTCGAGCTCGACTCGATCTCCGTCGGCCAGTGGCGCCTGGAGTCCAGCCTCCGCTTCGGCCGCATGAAGCTGGGCTACGGCAGCTTCGACTTCGCCAACAGCGACGCCCGGGAGGTCAAGTACGAAACGTCCGCCCCGTACTTCGGCGGCCACGTGGGGGTCGACCGCCAATTCAGCTTGTCCGACGAGGCGGGACTGGACGTGTACGCCAAATACCTGTTCACCCGCCTGGAAGGCGACGACGTGATCATTCTCGACAAAGTCCCGGTGTCCTTCGAGGCCGCCTCCTCTCACCGGGTCCGCGTCGGCGCGCGTCTCAGCCGGAACGTGGGCGTGATGGCCAAGTTCCAGTTCGGCATGGGCTTCGAGCAGGAGTTCGACGGGCTTTCTCGGGCCTCCACCCAGGGCTTTCCCATTGAGGAGCCCAGCGTCAAAGGCGGCGTGGGCCTCGCCGAAGTCGGGCTGGTCTTCCGCCGCGGCGGCGTCAGTCCGTTGTCCTTCGGCCTGAACCTGGAAGGCTTCGCCGGGCGGCGCGAGGGCTACGCCGGCTCGGTCCAGGTGACTTTGGAGTTTTGAGAAAAAGCTCCGGCCGCGACGCCGTCCGGCGTCGTCGCGGCCGGCCGGCGGTCGCGCCGGCGGCTTTCAGCCGGCGGCGTCGGCCGGTTGGGCTGGCGGGCCCGCCGGAACCGGGCGGACCGTCTCGGACGTCTGGCCGGCCCGGTTTTTCAGGCCTTGGCCGTGGGCAGCTCGGCCCAGGCCGTGGTCGACACTTCGGAGAGCCGATCCCGACGCAGGCCCCAGACGGGCTCGGCGGGCCCTTGAGCCGAAAACTTGATGGTCTCCCGGCCGTGGCGGGCGTTGATGAGGTCGAGCGACCGCATCAGCGCTTCCGAGCGGACGGCGGCCGGGGCGGGCGGAAACAGCCGATCCGGCTTTTTTTCGCTCAGCTCCAAGAGCATCACGCCGGCCCGGCCGTAGCGCCGGCCGGGCTGGTAGGCCCGCTCCAAGGCCGTCCGGGCGGCCTTGACGAACTCCAGCGTCGAGCTCGTCGGCCACGGCAGCCGCGCCGTCGCCCCGGCCTCGAAGGGCTCGTCGTCGACCCGGCCCGTGCCGATGAAGATCGACAGCCGCCCGGCCAGCAGCTCCTCGCGGCGAAGGCGCTCGCCGGCTTGGGCGCAGCGGGCGGCCAGCGCTTGGCTCAGGTCCTCCAGCTCGGAGATCCGGCGGCCGAAGCTGCGGCTGCTGACGAGAGTCTTTCTGGGGGTCGGGTCGAGGTCGTCGTCGGCGCTCGGCAGGCCGCCGAGCTCCATGACGGTTCGTTGGACCGTCACCCCGAAGAGCCTGCGGGCCCGCAACGGATCGAAGGCCCGCAGGTCCTCGGCCGTCTTGACGCCCAGCCGCTCCAGCTTGACGGCCAGGCGGCGGCCGATCCCCCAGACGTCCTCCGCCGCCGTCCGCGCGAGCAGCTCGTCGAGCCGCCTTTCGTCGGCCGTCAGATCCAGCACCGGACCCTGCTCCTTGGCCCAGCGGTTGGCCAGCTTGGCCAGGGTGCGGGTGACCCCCAGGCCCACCCGCACCGGGACGCCCACCCAGCGGCCCACTCGCTCCGTCAGGGCGCGGCCCGCCTCCGCCGCCTGGGCGGCCAAGGCGCCGGAGAAGGGGATGAAGGCCTCGTCGATGGAGTAGGGTCGCACGTCTGGCGCCACCGATTCCATCGCCAGCGTCACCCGCCGGGAGATGTCGCCGTAGAGGGCGTAGTTGGAGGAGAAGACGGCCACGCCGGCTTCCTGGAGACGGCGGCGGCTTTTGAAGAAAACCTCGCCGCGCTGGAAGCCCAGCGCCTTGGCCTCGGGGGTGAGGGACACCACGCAGCCGTCGTTGTTGGACAGCACCGCCACGGGCCGGCCGATCAGATCGGGCCTGAAAAGCCGCTCGCAGGAGCAGTAGAAGCAGGCGCAGTCGACCAGGGCCCAGATTCGAGGCCTGTCGTCGGGCGGCCGTTCCATCAGGCTCGCCCCGAACGCCGGCGCGCGGCGCGCCGTCTTTTTTCGCTTGCGTCAATCATGGCTTCGCCTATTCCGGCGCCGCGTTCGCGGCTCGCGCTTTCGCGCCCTTTTTTAATTGCGGCCGCGAGCCTCTCGGCTTGCCTCGCGCCAGATCCGCGGGCCGGTCAGCTGAAGCGGCGCAGGCCGCGAGAAGAAGCGGCGGCGTCTCGCCGAATCTCGATCGTTTTCGAGGACGCCGAGTCCTGGCCCCGGCGCGTCGGTGGCCGTTCGGACCATGAATTTTTCGGGCGTCTGTCCCGTTCGCAGGCTGGGAGCGAGAGCTCGGGCCGGATCGGATCCCGCCGTCGGCCGCGCGGTCGGCCCGGTCCTCAGGGCGACGTCAGGGCTGGGGCGTCGAGACTGCGAGCGTCGGACGAGTCGAGGCGGGCTGGAGGGCCACGCGGGCCTGCGTCGGCCGCGAGAGCGCGGCCCGCGGCCGAGAGCTTCGCCGGCCTCGCGGGCTGCGCGGACTCCGGGCGCGGTCCTAAAAAAGCCGGCCGCGGGCTTTCTCCGGCGTCCGCGCCGCAAACGGCGCGGGCGCCGCCGGGCGACAGGGCCTCGCCCTCCGCCTCACGCGGACGGTCCCGTCCGCTGCACGACGTGCCCCGCGGGCGACTCCTCGAGCCGCCAATTCGGTGCCTCCTCGAAGGCGATCGCCACGTCGGTTCGGCCGGCGACGGCCAGAGCGGTTTTGTAAATTGCCTTGGCCGCGCCCCGAAACTTGAGGGCGTATTTTTTTTCCTCAATCCGCGTCATGGCCTTTTGGAGCAAGCGTTTCAAATCGGCCTTGTCCTGCCGGTACTTGATCTCCACGACGAAAACCTCGCCCGTCGCCTCATGGCAGACGACGGCGTCAGGCGCGCCCTCGCCCGACGGTCGCTCGAGATCGACCGCCTGCCCGGCCAAGACCAGAGTCTGACAGAAAACCAGTTGATAATAGGCCTCGTAGCTCAGGTGAAGGTTGTAGGGGATGTCGGCCAAGACGGCGCCGAAGGTTTCGGAAAACAAGCTGGCGTCCTTGGCGAGAAAGGCGGCCAGCGCCGCTTTGGCCTGGGTCGCCTGTCTTAGCGGGTTCTCGAGAGGTTCATCGAAGCCGAGGAGCAGCGGCGTCAGGGCGGCCCTGACTTCCAGGTTGGGGTAGTCGAGGTGATATTTACCGCGCAA
>JAISZC010000136.1 GCA_031269485.1 Deltaproteobacteria bacterium | reverse complement strand
CCTGGTAGGGCCGCAGCTCGGCCTTCAGGCCGGCCGGCGCCCGGCCGGCCTTGGGCCCGCGCAGCTCGGCCAGCAGCTCGCCCAAGGCCCGGCCCGCCCGCACGCCCACCCACGGCCCGGGCTCCGGCAGCTCGAGCGCGCCGCCGCGCCCCTCGACGGGCAGCCCCGCCAGCAGACGCATGGCCTGTATGAAGCCCAAGCCGTCGCCGCTGGAGGCCTTGACGCGCCGCCAATGCTCCAAGGCCTCCGAGAGGCGGTCGGGGTCGACCTCCAGCCACTGGCCTTTGAAGAACACCAGCCCCGAGCCGGCCGAGAGCAGCTCGGCCGCCTCGTCGGGCGTGAGGCGCTCGTCGCCCAGCGCCAGGCTCACGTCCCAATCCAGCAGGCTCTTGAGGCCCAGCGAAGGCGGCCGGCCGTCGCCCACCGACACCGCCACCTTGACCTGAGGCCGGCGGCGCCACCAGTCGGGGATGCGGACCGTCAGCCCGCTCTCCTCCATGCTCGACGCGTCCGACAAAAATCGGTAAGCCCGGCCGATGGTGAAGGCCTGCGGGGCGTAGAGCGTCCCGTCCGCGACCATCTTGGCCACCCAGGGCAGCTTTTCGGCGGCGGCCCGCACCGGGCTCAGCAGCCGCAGCAGCGCCGGACGGTCGCCCTCGCCGGCGTAGCGGCGCAGGGCCTGGCCCAGCGGCAGATGACGGTCGCGCCCCTCGGCGGTGAGCGACGTCACGTACGAGGCCATGAAGGCGAAGGGCTTGTCGGGATCGGAGCGGTTTTCCGCCAAATGAAAAGTCACCCGGCCCACCCGTCGCCACTGCGGAGCCCGCCGGGCCAGCCAGTCCGGCCAGTCCCGCCCGGCGGCCTCGGCCGTCCACTGGGCCAGGCGGCCCCAGACCGCCGCCAGGCTGTCGGCCGACAGGTACTCGCCGCCGGCCATGGGCGGGGCCCCGGCGGCCAGGCTCTGGAGCTGGGCTTCGGCGGGCGGCGCGAGGCGCTCGAGCCCAAAATCGTCGGGCAGCCGGCACAAGCCCCCCACGAAGAGCTCGGCGAAGGAGCGCCAAAAGCGCAGCGCCGGATCTGGCGCGGTCTCGCGGGCGGCCCCCAAGTCGAAGAGCTTTTCGCGCCAGTCGCCCTTATGACCGGCGAAAATCAAGGCCGCGCTCGGCGTCAGCACGACCGCGGGAGACGCGTCGGGCGAGGGCGAGCTGGCCAGAGGCGAGCCCGCCGCGGACGAATCGGTCGAGGGCGCGTCGGCCAGGGGCGAGCCGATCGCAGACGAGCCGGCGTCGGGCGAAACGGCCGCCGGCAAGTCGATCACGGTCGAATCGGTCAGGGTAGAATCGGTCATGGAACAAGAGCCTGGAGGGTGACGGAAGGGGCGCCGGCCTGAGAGACAGCGAGAACATGAAGGCGGCCATGAGGGGAGGCGCGATTCGGACGTCGGCCGCAGGCGGCTGGAAGGCGACGGAAGGCAAGACGCGTGACGGCAGGGCGCATGGACGACTCAAGGCGGCCCTGGCGGCCGCGGGGGTGTCAAATGATCCAAGAGGCTGGCGGAGAGACGAACGCGCGGCCAGCCGATCGGCGAAACCCGGCGCCGCTTCGGCCTGGCGGTCCTAACTCGCGGGCTCCGTTGACGACGCTCGGATAATATCACGGAAGGCGGCTGAAAACCACCAGGGCGCCGCCCGCCGGAAGGCTTCGAAGGCTTGGTCGGGCCCGCCGGAACGAAGCCTTCGCCGGGCCGCGTCTGGCAAGCGGAGGGCGCTCCAGGCCTTTCCGCGTCCATCCGCATCCTGATGGCCATGAGCCGGGAGGGCGGCGAGGCCGCCTGGCTGGCGCCATCGTTTGACAACGTTAAAATCAATTAGTATGATGCTGGCGTATATCATCCAATGAGGAGGGCGCATGCGCCAAACCAAGCCGTTCATCCTTAAACCCGGAGACCTGGAAACCATATGAGGCCATCAGGCTAGGAGGACGTCATCCGACCCGGACGGCGACGATGGCTGGAATTTTGAACTCGGGAGGCGCCTGGAATCGCAGGATCGCCGTTGAATCCAAGTCCGCTTCGCCCGACCGGCCATATTTCGTCGTTGTTCGGAGCGCGTCTCGACACGGACATGATCAGCCTTTTTCGTCTGCGAAGCAATGGCTGGCTTTAAATTTTTCATCGCGGCGCTGGCCGTCGTCATCATTCTTGGCTGGACCGCGCCGTTTCAGTACGTTATATGCAGCGGCGACCGCAATCAGCCGTGCCGGACGCTCATTCCGTCTCGTCGGAATAAGGCCGCTCCCTTAAGTTGAAGCAGCGCCCGTCCGCGTTCCGCCAGCTCTGGCCGCCCAAAGGTCCGCAAAACTTGGGATCCTCGATCCACGTGTTGCCGATGGTTTCCCCCAAGCAATTCTTGAAATGATAGCAGTTGCCGATGTTGCGGGGGTTTTCCCGGGCGGCCGTCAAGATTTCCTCGGCCGTCTCCGCGCCGGCCGACGCCATGGTCGCCGACGGCCAAACCGAGGCCAGCCAAAACAGCGCCGTCAAAACGATCATGCCGCGCCTCCCGTCGCGAGCCGCCGCAGGCGCGGCCTTTTGGAGCCCCCGAGCTTCAGTTCGAGCCTGGCCCGGCCGCCGCGGGCCGGACCATTTGAATCCGCGGGCCTGGTCATTTGAATCCGAGGCCCAAGGCCTGTATAATTCATGAACCGAACGGCAGGGGGCGACGTTCCGGACCGCGTTGCCGCGGCCCTCGCCGAGGCCGTTGGCATGCAGCGCCCAATCTCATGACGCCGCCAAAGTTTTCTGCAAGGCCGTTCGCTTGAAGCGCCAAACAATGATGCAGCCAGACGTTCCAAAATTGGCCGACTCCCTTGCGGCCGCCGTCAGATCCATCAAGGATCTGAGCCAATCGCTGTCCTTCGAGCCGGACTGGAGGATCGATCCTCAAGCCTGGGGACGGCGCAAGTCCGACTTGGCCGCGGCCGTCGAAAGGGCCGACAGCTTCAAGGGCAAGACGCGCGGCGACGATCCGGCCGGCCGGCGCGAGGCGGCGGCCGTCGCCGCCGAGTGCTTTTTGGCCGCCTCGATGATCGAGGAGGCCATGATCCTGTACCGGACCATGGAAAAGGTCCCCGAGGGCCCGGCCACCCATGAGAAGTTCGCGGCGGCCGTCGACACCCTCAGGGAGCTGACTTGCCAGCCGAACGTCCGCCGCTGGCTGCGCTCGAGCCTCGACGCCTTGGGCCCGCCTATGGAGCTGGCCTCGCCGAAGACCCCCGGGACCCCCTCCGAGAAGGCCGGCCGGCTCGACGAATGGGTCAAGGCGGCCTACGCCTGGCTGGCGGGCTGCTGCGACAACGACGAGGCCGTCTCGGCCTTGCCCCTTTTTCGGCAAATGGCCCAGCTGCACCTGGAAAAGCCCTGGAGCCCCAGGCCAGCTCTGACCTTGCTCCCCGCCTCGGGCGCGCTCCCGGAAGGCCTCAGGCGCGAGCTGCTGCATCGCGCCCCGGAGCTGACGGTGGTCAACGGCCGAAGCGGCCGTCCGCCCCTGGCCCTAATCGGCCCGCCCGAAGCGCTGGCCGACGCGACGGCCAGCGCCGCCCTGAAGATGGTCTCATCTTTGGCCCAAGACCTCAAGCACGCCGAGGCCCTGGAAGCCCTGTCGCTGCTGCCGTCGAGGACCGACTCGGACTTCTACATGGAAACTTTGGGGGTGGCCCACGTCATTTTGACGGCCAGCTGCGCGGCGGTCGGGGAAAAGACGCTGGCCGGCCTGGTCGGCGACCGCCTCGAGGCCCTGCCCTTTTCCGGACGGCTGGCCTTTCACAAGTGCGCGGCCCTCTACCACCGCATCGCGGGCCTGCTGGCCGAAGGCGACCTCAAAGCGGCCCGGCGGCTGTGGCTGAAGGCCGAAAAGCTCCGGGTCGACGACGAAGGCCTCAAGGAGGCGCGCCTGAAGTGCCTGCGCGAGCTTTTTCCGGCCGCCTGCCGGGACGGGCGGGAGCGCGAGTCCAAAAAGATGCGTCGGCAGCTGCTCCAATCCGTCGGGCCCGACGAGCTCCCCGCCGTGGCGGCGGACTGCGCCTTCACGATGAGCTCGCTCCTGGGCTCGGCCGGCCGTCTGGACGCGGCCAAGGCCGTCTTCGAGGAGATGGCCGCCGAGGGGCCAGCCGACCTCCGCCTGCTGCGGCTCCAGGCCGCCGTGAACTTGGCCATCAACTACGGCCGCCAGGGGCTCCTCGACGAGGCCGAGCGTCTGGTCCTGACCATCGGGCCCGCCGACCCGGAGCTGGACGTCGACGCCTTGAAGGACGTGGCCGCCGCCGGCGTGGTCGAGGGCTACCTCAAGGCCGGCCGCTACGACAGGGCCGTGGAATATTACCGCGCCTGGCCCGGCGGCTCGACGCGGCCGACGCCCAGCCCAGGCCGAATCCGGGCCGCCTCGGCCCTCGTCGACCACCTGGCCCTGGTGCTCGAGCTGCCGGACCAGGCGCGCGAGCTCTACGCCGCCCTGCCCCCGCCGGGCGACGACCCCGACTCCGACGTTTGGAAAGCCCAGGCCGCCTTGGCCCTCATGACGGCCTGCCTCCAGGCCGGGCGCGGGGACGAGGCCATGGAGCTGTGGGGGGAGCTGGAAAAGCCCTTTCTGAACGTCGGCGCGCGCGCCGAAGCGGCCGACCTCCCCGGCGCCGGCCAAAGCTCTCCTCTTCAGCCAGCCAGCTTGGCGCCTCTCTTTCAGGCCCTGAGGCTGCGCCGCCAAACTAGCCGGCCCGACGACGACCCCGAGCTGTCGATTCTCAAAAGCGCCGTGGCCGGCGAAATCGCCGCGCTGCTGGCCGGCGGCGGCCAGTTCCTGACCGCCCTGAACTTTTACCTCGGCGCCTTTCCCGACCACGGCCTGCGCGTCGAAATCGACTGCGCCCGGGCCCGGGCGGTGGAGGCCATCATCTCGCGCCTCCACGAACGGCGCCTGGCCGCCGCCGGCCCCGACGAGACGCCCGGGGCCGACCTGGCGCTGGCCGAGGCCCTCTTCGACACCCTCAAGCCGCCCTCGAAAAACCCCAAGGCCAACCTGCGCTGGTCCAAGGCCGCCACGGCGCTGGCCTGCTGGCTGGGCGAAAGCGGCGACCTGGACAAGGCCGTCGCCCTGATGAAGCTGATCCGCCGCCGGGCCAAAGACCCCGGCAGCCGCCGGGAGCATCGCCGGCTGACCTCGCTGCTGGTCGGAACGATGTGCCTCCACGACTTGGTCGACCCGGCCCTGAAGCTCTATCTCAGCTTGCCGGAGCAAGATCTCGAGCGCGAAGGGCCCGACGGCTACCTGCTGGACTACGCCGCGGCCACGATGGGCCTGATCGCCGCCCTCAACCGCCGCGGCCGCAAGGAGCTGGCGGCCGAGCTCAGCGGCCGGCTGGGCGCCTTGGGCTATGCCCAGGACGCGACCAAAGCCAGTACCGCGGCCGAACGAATCAAGGAGCTGCAAAAGAGCGGCCGACGTCGCAAGTCCAGCCGCCGGGCCGAGCCGTCCGACGACGGGGGGCCGCCAGGCTGAGGCCGGGCCCCTGCGGCGGCGATCGGCGGGCGTCAGCCGATCGGCCGAGACGATCGTCTTTGCTAAATCCTCGGCCGCTCCGCCTGCCTGCCCCGCCGCCAATCCCTCGTCCGGCCGATCTCGCGCGGCCGAGGTGGCCGCCGCTCACGGATCGCTCCATCCGCTCCGCCTGCCGGCCTGCCTGCCTGCCAACCCCGCCG
>JAISZC010000064.1 GCA_031269485.1 Deltaproteobacteria bacterium | reverse complement strand
CACCATTTCGCTCAACACGCGAAAATTCCAGATTTTCCTTCGCTCCGAGGACGGCAATTTGAGGCGGAAGAAAGTGACCGTTGAGCTACGTTTTAATGGCTAAATATGGATTAAGTATATTTATAGATATTTTGTAGCTAGTGAAGTTAAATTATGTTTGACTAATCATCTTTTTTGGCATAAATCAACCGCAACTGGCCAGGCAAAAACGGCCCCAGCTTCGACCGGCGGCTAGCCGCCGGTCGAAGCTGGGGGAGGCTGCTACCCCTTGCCACCATGGCCCCACTGGTTGCTTTGGACATTTTCGCTGTGGCCAAAAACCGGACATTTTCGCTTTGGAATGACAAGTCGCGCCGAGAAGGCTGTTGCCGCACCTGATGCGATGATCAAGGAAGGTCAGCGCTTTGCCCGGCTCCATGGCTTCCAGCCGGAGGTTGACCTTGCAGAGCTCCGCCGCCAGGGGGTTTGAGGTCCACGCCGTAGAGCGAGCGGCGGATCGCCTCGCGCAGGGCATGTTGGCCCAAAGCCGGCGTCGGCTCTTCGTCGCCGGCCAGGATCCTGGCCAAACGCTTGGCGATGCGGTGGGGCGATGAGAAAATGTCCGGAGCCGCAGGCCGGATCGCAGACGGCGAGCCCCAGGAGCGCCTGGGCCGGATTCGGCTTTTGGCCCGTTTCGTCGATCCGCGGCTCAAGGGCCGAGTCCAGCAAGCTGTTGATCAAGCTCGTCGTCGGGTAGCAGGAGCCGGAGGTTTTGCGTTCGGAGCTGGCGGCGACGGTCAGCTTGAAGCGATCTTCCGGGTTGGTCGCCTGGAGGCGGATTGCCGGGCGCAGCTCCAGAAGAGATTCATAAACGCCGCCGAAAAGGCACGAGCTGACAGGGGCGGGGTTCGACGGCGATCTTGCCTAGACAGCGGAAAGGTCCGGCGCTGAAGCGGAAACCCGGACGCAAGGCGTTGCGCCGCAGCGCGCAGGAGCGGCAGTTGCCGGCCTGGCTGGGGTCGGGCAGCTTGAAGGCGGCTGAACGCGCCTCTTCCAGGGCATTGAGGAATCCGGCCCGTTCAACCTCGGACCCGCCCAGGAGTGGGCGACGATCAGTTCTTCTTATACATGCATTAACCATCTGTAGTGCAAAATTATCGCGACTCACGTAAAAGTAATCGATGTGTTATATTTATAGATACTGAATAAAATTTTCGATCTGAATAAATCATAAAATCATTAAATACAATAAAATAAAAGCTTTTGATGTCTGGTAGGGTATTTATTGAACTAGTTTAGAACCTGGCGGCGGCGATCAAAAAAATATGGCGATGGGGTTCAGGGCCAGGCCCGGGCGGCCGAAAGGCGCCGCCCGTTCCGTCCGGCCAGGAGCCGCCGGGGCCTTCATCGCCCGGCGAAGCCGTTGACCAAAACGTCGATGTCGTCGATGGTCTCTTCGAGCTTGGACTCCTCGGCGGTGAGGGTGTCGGCGATGGCGGCGCACTCGGTGGCCGCCGAGGCGTTGGCCTGCGTCATGTGGTCGATTTGGTTCATGGCCGCGGAGATTTGTTCAAGGCCGTGCGACTGCTCCTTGGAGGCCTGGGCCACCTCGGACACCAGCGCGGCCACCTTGACCGAGTTGGCGTCGGCCTCGGAGAAGGTGGCGGCCGCGTCGGATACCATCGCCGAGCCGGAGTTGATGTTGCGGACGGTGGTGGCGATGAGGTCGGCGGTGTTCTTGGCCGCGTCGGCCGAGCGGCTGGCGAGGTTGCGGACTTCCTCGGCCACCACCGCGAAGCCGGCCCCGGCCTCGCCGGCCCGGGCGGCCTCCACGGCGGCGTTGAGGGCCAAAAGGTTGGTCTGAAAGGCTATCTCGTCGATGGTTTTGATGATCTTGCCGATCGCGGCGCCGGACTCCGAGATTTCGGTCATGGCCCTGTTGACGTCGTCCATGGAGTGCTTGGCCTTGGTGACGGACTGGCCGACGAGGGTCATGATGTTGTCGGCTTCGACGGTGTTTTCGGCGTTGCGCGTGGTCGTCGCCGAGAGCTCCTCCAAGGTGGCGCTGATTTCTTCGAGGCTGGCCGAGCCTTTGGCCGTGCCGTCGGCCAGCGACGTGGAGGTCAAGGCCAGCTGGGCGGCGATGTCCTTGACCTTGTGGGAGCGGGCGGTGAGGGAGGCGTCCAGGTTCCTTAACGACGAGCTCAAGCGGCCGACCAGGACGACCGTCAAAAACGCGCCCGCAAGCAGACCCAGGCCGGCGGACAGCAACAGGATCAGCAGGGCGCCGCGGTAGGTGGCGGAGGCCCTGGCGTGCTCGGCGTCAAGGTCTTCTTGGCTTATCTTGATCAGCTCGTTGATGCGGGCCGACTCGAGGAGACGTCTGGGGTTGGCTTCCTCGATGAGGGTCCTCATGGCTTGGGCGTTGGTGTCCCGGTGGGCCAGCTCGGCCACCCGGTTGAAGATTTGGGTGCCGCCGCCGCGAATGGGCTTGACGGTCTGCCAAAAAATGCGGCTCGCCTCCGGGAAGGCCGGGTGGAGAAAGTTCGGCGGAATTTGGAACTTGGTCAGGGCGTAGGTGACCACGCCGCGGTCGCCGAACTGGATTTTGTCGCGGCCGGCCTGGGCGAAGGTGGCGTTGAACTGCTTGAGCTGCTCGTCGCTGATTTGGGGATTGGTCAGAAACCGTTCGATGGAGTTTAGGCGGCCGCTCATTCTGGCCATATCGGCGCGGCCGATGTCCAAATTTTGGTCGATGGCCGTCTGATCGTCGGCGAGGAGGGCCGCCTTTTCCCTCATCTGCAAGCTCTTGATGGCCTCTATGCATTCAATGGTCAGGAAGGCCAGTTCCGCGGCCTGTTCGCCGGGCATTTTTTTGGCCTCCTCGTAGATGGCGCGCAAGGGCGGCTCATAGCTCAGCCAGTAGGGCATGCTGTAGTCGATGCTCATAACTTTGGCGTAATAGCCCGAGTTTTCCAGGCTGGCGGTGTAGGCCCGCTCGATTATCTCGTCGTGACCTTTCCAAAGGTCCAAAAAGCCGTTCCACATGTCGGTCTCTTGGGGGGTGGGCTGGAAAGACTCGAGAATTGGCTGGAGCGATTGAGTCAAGATGCGATCTATCGTGTCCTTTTCTTGTTCCTTGCTTTCGGGGTCGTCCAGCAGGATGATCTCTCTTAAAGCCACGGAAATTTCGTCGATGGCTCGGCTGACCGACAACACCTCGGCGACGCGCGTGGACGATGCGGCGCTGGAGATCATGGCGTTGTTAAGCCGTTTTAAAGCCAATATGCCTACGCCGCCGATGAATAGAGTGACCACTACGAAAAACATCACCACCAGCAGCATTTTAGATTTGAATGACATGTGTTGACCTCATAAGACATATTTGGTTACGATACAAAAACTAAAAGGTAAGTTTTATCCCTAAAATAATCTCTTGACAATAGACGTCAAACTTGACATTTTAGCAAAAAAACACTTTTTAATAACGGTCCAAATATTATCTTGATAATATGCTTCAAAACTAGCCCATTTTGGAGCTGAGCTGGTTTTTTACCAAAAGGTCAAACTTGCGGGTTTTGTCCGTAAGCTGGTTTGTTGCGCATCGGTCATATTGGAGCGCTTTGCAAATCTGGCGCGAAAAATTGCGACGCGCCAGCGGCGCCTGAAGGCGACGTTAGTCAGATTGCTCGCGAACGTGGAATTTCCATGGGCCGGGTCGCGAAGGCGTCAAAAACAGGCCGGACGCGACCGCGCCGCGAAATTTTCCTGAAAAAGTCAGAGCCGCCGAGGCGCGGAGGCCTCAGCGGCTCGTGAAAAGCTCGGCCGCGAAGCCCAACTCCTGGCCCAGCGCCAGGAAGGCCCGTCGTCCGTCGTCCGACAGGCCCCGGACGAAGGCCTGATCCGCGGTCAGGGCTTGCCACAGGTTTTGGCTTTCCCACCAGTCGACGTCCAGCCCGGCTTGCTTGACGGCCGCGATCAGGGCCGTCAGCTCGGCGAGGGCCGTCGGTCTTCGGGCGGCCTGGCCGAAGAGAAAGGCCAGATGGGTTTGGATCGAGGCCAGCAGGTCCGGCTCCTGGCTCAGCGCCTTCGTGGCGGCCAGCTCGGCCAGCTTGGCCGGCTCGGCCGGTCCGCCTTGAGCCAGGCGTCGAATGAAAGCCCGCAGGTCGGCCTCGGCCGCGGCCCGAAAGACGAAGCGGTCGACCCAGCTGCGGTCCGAGTCCGAGCGGGCGTATTTGAGCAGCAGCTCGCGGCGCTGGCTGAAGCGCTCAACCGCGTAGCCGCGCACGTCGTCCAAAAAGTCCTTGACCATCTTCGAGAGAATGGTTTGGCGCACGCTGGGCCACAGCTGGTCGAGAGCGAAGATCTC
Organism: Deltaproteobacteria bacterium; assembly: GCA_031269485.1. Lineage (GTDB taxonomy): Bacteria > Desulfobacterota > Desulfarculia > Adiutricales > Adiutricaceae > JAISZC01. The sequence continues at coordinate 4,523 of JAISZC010000064.1, read as the reverse complement.
CAGCTCGCGGCAGAGCCCGGCCGGCGGCTGGCCGCCAGGCGGGGCGGCGGCCAAGGCGGCCTGGAAGGCGTCGGCCTGGCCGGAGCGGCCGACGCAGACCGTCACCTCGTCGCCGCCGGGTCCGCAGAAGGCGGCGACAAGCATCTCTTCGGCGGCCGGTCCGAGCCTAGGGTCGGTCAAGGCCAGGCGTCCGGTCAGAGACGTTTGGCCGTCGGCGTCGGTTCGGACGGCCTCGAGCTCCTCGAAGCCCTGCCAAACGAACTCGTCGAGGGCCTCCGGGACGTCCATGAGCTTGGCGGCCGCCCAGTGGGCCGCCGACAGCGAGCTAGGCAGGGCGGCCGTCAAGGCCAGCTTCCGCCAGACGTCCTCGCCGCTGGGGAATTCAGCGTTGTTGGGCCGGGCGTGGCGCAGGCGGGCGGCCAGGCCCTCGGTCAGATCCGTCGCGGCCCATTCGCCGGCCAGCTCGATCGCCCGGGCCGCGTAGCGCAGGTTCTGGACCGGTTCCAGGCCCGCCAGATCGTCGAAGAACCAGCCGCAGCTGGTGAACATGTAAAGGCTCATCAGCTGGGATTCGAGCAGCCTCAAGGCGCGGCGGGCGCCTTCGTCGGAGAGCCGGGGCGCGCCGTGGCGGGCCAGGAAGGCGCGTTGGATCTCGAGGTCGTAGTCCGAGTCGAGGACCTCGACGTAGTCGTCCCGGGCCGCCCAGGGATCTCGGAGCAGGCGGCCGCCTTGGCGTTCGAAGATCTCGGCGAGGCGGTCGCGCAGCCAGTTCAGGCCGTCGCGCAGCGGGGTCCGCCACTTTTGGTTCCATTCGGGCGGGCCGCCCACGCGGCAGCCGCAGTCCGAGCGCCAGCGCTCGACGCCGTGGCAGCAGCTCCAGGAGCTGTTTTCGACCAGGCGGGCCTCGAGCCTGGGCGGGCATTTCTCCAAAAACTCGCCGTAGTTCGTCAGCTCGATGGGCTCGTCGAGGCCGCGGTTGACGGCGTCGTGGAGCCAGGCCAGGGCCATGTCCCCGAAGCGGAAGTGGTGGCCGTAGCTTTCGCCGTCGGTGGCCAAGTTGACCAGCCGGGGCCGGCCGTCCGCGTAGGGTCGGCCGAAGGCCTGCTCGACGCGGGCCAGCAGGGCCCGGCCGTCGCGCAGCAGGTTCTCGAAGGCCACCGCCCGGGAGACCGGGCCGTCGTAGGCGAAGACGTCGATATGATCGTCGGGCCCGCGGCCCCACCAGACCCGGTAGGGCTCGCGGGGGTCGGCCGGGCCGTCGGTCGGCGTCCAGGGGGCCTCGCGGCCCGCGGTCAGGGGCCGGACGGCCTCGATCTGCGTCTGGGCGACCACGGTGAACTTGAGGCCCTCTTGGCCCAGCGCGGCCAGGCTTTCGCCGTCGACCGCCGTTTCGGCCAGCCACATGCCCTCAGGCTCGCGTCCGTAGGCCGCCTTGAAGCAGCGCCGGCCCCAGCGGACTTGCGTGAGCTTGTCGCGGGCGTCGGCCAAGGGCATGATGAGGTGGTTGAAGACCTGGCCCAGGGCCGAGCCGTGCCCTCCGCGCCGGGCGGCCGCGGCCCGGTCGGCCTGGACCGCCAGCCGGCAGGTCTCGGGATCGGCCCGGCGCAGCCAATAGAACAGCGTCGGGCCGATGTTGAAGCTCATGTGCTCGTAGTTGTTGATGAAGGCCTTGATGCGGCCGGCTTCGTCGAGCAGCCGGGCGCGGGCGTTGGGGGCGTAGCACTCCCGATTGATCCTGGCGTTCCAATCGGCGAAAGGGGCGGCCGAAGGCTGGCGCCCGATGGCGCCGCTCCAGGGGTTTTCCCGGGGGGGCTGGTAGAAATGCCCGTGGACGGTCAGGAGGCGCGGGCTGGAGAGCTGGGCGGGCATGGGTCCTCCCCGTGGCGATATTGTCAGTCCGCCGCCAAGAGCTTTTGGAAAAGGTCGGCGTAGGCCTGGGCCGACTTGCCCCAGGAGAAGTCCTCGCGCATGTTGGCGACCGACATGGCCGCGAAGTCGTCGCGGCGTCCGTAGAGCTCCACGGCCCGGCGGACGGCCCGGACCAGGGCCCCGGCCTGAAATTGCGTGAACTTGAAGCCGTTGTCCCAAAGGCCTTCGGGATTTTGCCCGGCGAAGTCGCGCACGGTGTCGTTGAGCCCGCCGATGGCCCGGACCACGGGCACCGCGCCGTAGCGCAGCCCGTAGAGCTGCGCCAGCCCGCAGGGCTCGTAGATGGACGGCACCAGCACGAAGTCGCTGCCGGCGATGATGCGATGCGACAGAGGCGCGTCGTAGCCCAGCGCCAGGCGCATCTGGTCTGGATAGGCGGTCGAGAGGGCCGTCAGCTGCTCCTCGAACCACGGCTCGCCCGTGCCCAGCACGACCAAATCCAGGCCCAGCCTGAAAAGCTCCGGGGCGGCCTCGACGATGAGCGTCAGACCCTTTTGGGCCGTCAGCCGGCTGACCATGCCGAAGAGCGGCCGGTCGGAGCGCGGCAGGCTCAGCTCGGTCTGCAAGGCGTCCTTGCAGATCTTCTTGCCCGCGGGGCGCTCGGCCGAGTAGTTGGCGGCCAGGTGAGGATCGACCGCCGGGTTCCACAGGTCGTAGTCCACGCCGTTGACGATGCCGTGCAGCTTGGAGGCGTACAGCCGCAAGACGCCGTCGAGGCCGTTGCCGCCCTCGGGGGTCTGAATCTCCCGGGCGTAGGAGGGGGAGACGGCCACCACGGCCTTGGCGTAGACGATGCCGGCCTTGAGGTAGCTCAGCTGCCCGTAGTATTCCAGCCCCTCGACGCCGTAGTAGCGGTCGGGGAGGCCGATGTCCGAGACGACCGAGGGCGGGGCCAGCCCCAGGTAACCTTGATTGTGGATGACGAAGACGCCCGCGGGCGCGTCTTCCTCGGCCTCCAGCAGGTAAGGCATGATCAGGCCCGTCTGCCAGTCGTTGGCCATCACGATCCGGGGCCGCGGCTGGACGTGGGGCAGGGCCTCGATCACGGCCCGCGAGAAGAAGGCGAACCGCTCGGGGTTGTCCGGGTAGGTCAGGCGGCCTTCGCCGTAGAGGCCGGGCCGGTCGAAGAAGCGGTCGCACCGGATCAGGTAAAGGGGCGTCCCGGACCGCAGGCGGCCGCGATGAAGCCGGCCGACGACGTCTTCGGCGCCCAGCGGCACGGTCAAGTCGACCCCCAGGTCTTCAAAGCGGCCTCGATCGAAGGCCGAGGCGTAGCCGGGCAGGATGACGGACGACGGCAAACCCAGCTCGACGAAGGCTTGCGGCAGGCTGCCGACCACTTCGGCCAACCCGCCCGTTTGAGCCACGGGAGACGCCTCGGAGGCGGCCACCAAGACGCTGATCGGTTCCGGCATGCTGCCTCCATCAAGGCGCGGCGGTCGGGTCCGGCCGCCGGAAACGGGCCCGGCGCCTCGCGCAGGCGAACGGGCTTGAGCTTGGCCGGGCGGTCCCGGCCGGTTCGGCGAAAAAGGAGCTCCAGCTTGGGGGGCTCAAGGCGGAGCTCGCGGAAGAGCTCGAAAAAAAGGCGAAGAGCCGGCAACTGGCCAGTCGGCCCGAAAAAATGGTCAGCAAGACCGTGGCCGGCGCGGCGCTCCTGAAGCGCCGTCGCGGGTCGACGCCACGTCAGCGCAGGGCCAGCGCGGATCGATGACGTGCAATTTTTGGCCGCCGTCTCGGCGCGAGCCAGCGACGCCGCGCAGGCGACAGCCTCGGAGAAAAAGACCCGACTCAAGCGTCGACGTTGCAGGCGTCATGTCTTCGCGCCGCTTGTAAAGCTTGAATATATCGTTTTATCGTCGGCCGGTCAAGCCTGGACCGACGAGTTTTTCTAACATTTAAGTTAAGCGGCCGTGGGGACGAGTCGGGTCTGCGGGCGATCAGGGGCGTCCGGGCGCCCCCGGTTGCTCGGGCGCCGCGGGAGCTCGGCCGGAGACGCAGCTCGGAGCCCTGCGGGGGCGCGGCTGGGCCCGCGAAAAAAAAAGTTCGCAGGGCGGCCTAGCCTGACTTGGTAGCGTTTTTGGTTAAATTTTAGATTTATTTACGAGATTTAAAAAACTCACGCCGGACCAGAAATGTCAATCAATATAAATAATACTAATACATTATTTTTTATTATAATATTAAAAATTATTAATATTTTTCGACATATTTAGAAGCTAAAAGATATTATTATTATAAAATTATACTTAAATATTATTTTGCACTATATAATTTTTAATTTTATAAAAATATCATCATATATCGATTTGCATTTGAATAATTTTGTTTGTTATAATAATTTTTTAGATTGTCTTCATTTGTTAAACGTTTTTATCATTAATATAACGCTTTAGACACTGTTTAGGCATAATTATTATGGTTTATTTAGCTAAGTTTAACCAGATATCAGGTATTATTGTATAAATAAATGTTAATTTATCTAAAAATAATTAGTTTTCATCTTTTTCTAAGATATTTATAAATGCTTTTTTTAACATATATATTTAAATTATCAAGTACTACCCCTGAAGATATGCTCACTATTATACTAATTG
>JAISZC010000010.1 GCA_031269485.1 Deltaproteobacteria bacterium | reverse complement strand
TGATGATGTTAATTTTACCCTTAACCACGTTGATTTCAGATTTAAATTCTGACTTAACGGTGCCCAACTCCATCTTAATTTTGTCAATCTTACCATTACAGTCGTTGATGTCATACTTAACGGCGCTTAATTCCACATTGGTGATGTTAAATTTACCCGTAACGTCGTTGATTTTATCCTTAAGTTATAACGTAACGTCGTTGATTTTATCATTGATTTTAGCCATTGCCGCCACAAGGTCGCTGCGCGTCGCGTTACTCTCCTGAAGGGCGGTGAGTCTGATCGTCGTTTTCTCTACTTCAGCCACCCTCTGGGGCAGTCCCGACTCCACGGTTGCGTTGACGCCCTGAGGCGGAATCCCCAACTCGCCTTGATTCGGGAACTCTTGGTTCAGTTCAGGCATGACGCTGACCTCCTTCTTTTGACTCATCATACCCGTTCTGGGTCGCCAATGCAATAGGCGACAGGCGACGCAGCCAGCCCGAAAGGCCTGGCGGACTGGTCCTGGCTTGCTGTCGGCGGACGGAGGCCATGACGTCTGGGCCGAGCGGCCCGCCGCCGGTCAGGCCGTCCCGAAACGACTTTGTTCCGTCGACGTCGCCAAGCGGGTCGCCGTCGCGGCGCCAGCCCAGCTGCGCCGCGGCCACATATGATCAAGCGGCCATCGGGCCAAGGAAAATCGACTTTCGCAGGTTTTGTCGCCAGGCCTGCGGTTTTGAGAAAAACGCCTCTCTGGCTGGGGCCCTGAACGTTCTGGCGGCTGGGCCGTTGGCCTGCGGAGGATTGGGCGCCCAGGGCCCGTCGATGAGGCGGCAACCCGCCGAAGAGGCCGGAGAGGGCTTTCGCTCCGCAGCCTCCGTCAAAAAATGCTCCGACAGATGGCGCTTAAAAAGGCCGGGAATGAACCGGTCTGATCCTCAAACCTGAACCTCGAAAAGCCGGCGCGGCCAAGGAAAAAAACGGCTGGCGGCCGCCTCACGGCGCCGCCCTCGCCCGCTCCTTGGCCGTCTCAAAGCTCTCCTGCAGCCGCCGGCGAAAATCCGGCTCCGTCAAGACCCGCAAGCCCGCCAAGGCCAACAGCTCGGCGCCCAGGGGCACGGCGGCCTCGGCCGTCGCGGGCCGCCCGGCCAGCTCGGCGAACTCGGCCGTGTGGACGCTCGCCGGCCGGCCGCCGGAGATGTCCAGCAGGGGCTGAAGGGCCGGACAACGCCAGCTGACTTCGCCGACGTCGCTGGAGCCCTCCGGCGTCAGCTTCGGCCGGGCGGCGATCCCCAGCTCCGCCATGATTTCCCCCAACGCCTCCTCGCCGGCGGCGTTGGGCAGCATGCTCTCAAAAGCGTCGGTGGTCAGCTCCCAGCTCGCCTCGGTTTCCGTGGCCATGGCCGCGCCTCGGGCGCAGTTGAAGACGCTCGCCATGGCGGCCTCCAGCGCCGCCTTGGCGGGGGCCCGAAAATAGAACTCGGCCCGCGCCGTCTCGGGGACGACGTTGGGGGCGAGCCCTCCCGAGGTCACCACGCCGTGCATTTGGAAACCCGGCGCAAGCTGCGGCCGCATGAGATCCAAGGCCGCGAAAAAGAGCCGCAGCCCCGACAAGGCGCTGCGGCCCCGCCAGGGCGCCGCCGAGGCGTGGGCGCCGCGCCCCCGAAAGGAGAAGCCCCAGCCGGTCACGGCCAAAGAGCGGTAGGCGGGGCTGCTCAAGCCGCCGCTCATGTGAGCCATCAGGGCCAGAGCCAGCCCGTCGAAGGCCCCCCGTCTGGCCATCTCCAGCTTGGCGCCGGCGGTTTCCTCGGCCGGCGTCCCGTAAACCCGTACCTGCCCGCCGGTCTCGTCGAGAACCTGGGCCAAGGCCTCGGCGGCCAACAACGAGACGGCTCCGCTGAGATTGTGGCCGCAGGCGTGCCCCAGGCCAGGCAAAGCGTCATACTCGGCCAAAAAGGCCACGATCGGCCCGCCGCCGCTCCCCCGACAGGCCCGGAAGGCCGTCGGCAGGCCCAAATACGGCCGCTCGACCTCAAAGCCGACCGCTTGGAGACGTTCGGCCATCTTCGCGCTGGCGGCCTGCTCCTCCCCGCCCAGTTCCGGGTTTTGGGCCAGCCAGAGGGCCAAGTCGACATGCAAGGCGCCTTGGGCCCGGATAAATCGGTTGATTTTTGCCCGGCCCTCGGCTAGCATTTGTCCATCTCTCTTTCGAACCGCCGAAACTGCCGGCGGGCGGCGAAAAAACAGAACATGGCTACATGACATGGCTGCGGCTGATCGTTTTGCGCGAAAGCCGGCGACCGACGTCGCCGGCTTTTTTGACGTCGGCGCCGGGCGCAAACGCGAGCCGGCCAAGCGACCCGGACCACGCGGCGGCTTGGCCCGGCGGCGGCGGCCAAGACGAGCTGAAGCGACTGGCCGCCCCCGAGCGGCTCGCCTGGACGAAGCCAACGGGCGAGCCCTGATCCCCTTCGAGCCTGCTTGGCCCGTCGAGGCCGGGGAAACGTTCCTTGCCGCCATTGTACCTGATTGGGGAGGCCGAAAGTGACAAAAAAAACGCTCCACGCCTCAACCCGAACGCTTTGGCGAAAAAGCGGCGCGGGTTCGGCCGGCCCCGCGCCGCCGCGGACGGCCGCCTGATGACGGTCCAAACCTTTTGGAGCGCCTGCTGCGCCAACTGCGGCTCCTGCTGCCCGTTGAAGCTTTGTGTGGAGGACGGACGGCTGATTCGGATCGAGGCCCACCAAGGCGAAAAAGACGCGGCCGGCGAAGCCTTGGCCGTCAGGGCCTGCCAGCTGGGGCGTTCCTTCAAGGAGCTGGTCTACGCCCCGGATCGCCTGACCGTCCCTTTGCGGCGCCTGGGCCCCCGCGGCTCGGGGCGCTTTGAGCCCGTCAGCTGGGAGACGGCCTGGGACGAGCTGGCCGCGGCCCTTCGGGACGTGCTCGAGCGCGACGGCAACGAAGCCGTCCATCAGTCTTACGGCACCGGCACGATCAACTGCACGCTCAACGCCGGCGGCGCCTTTCCGCGCCTGATGAACCTGCTGGGCGGCCATTTGGAGGGCTACAATTCCTACAGCTCGGCCCAGATCTCCGCGGCCGCCCCCTTCCTCTACGGCGCGCCGCGGTTCAACCCGCCCGCCGACGTGGCCGACTCGCGCCTGCTGCTGATGTTCGGAGAAAACACTCTGGAAACCCAAGCCAGCGGCGGCGGGGCTTCCCGCGAGCTCCTGGAGGCCTTGAAAAAAAGCCGCGCCAAGGTGATCGTCGTCGATCCGCGCCTGTCGGACACCGCCGCCGCGCTGGCCGACCGCTGGATCCCCGTCCGCCCCGGCAGCGACGGAGCTCTGGCGCTGGCCCTGGCCCACGAGCTGATCCGGACGGATTTGATCGACGCCGACTTTTTGGCCCGTTGCGTCGTCGGCTACGACGACCGCCTCGACTCCTTCAAAAACTACGTCCTGGGCGGCGGCCCGGACGCCCGTCCCAAGACCCCCCGCTGGGCCGCGGAAATAGCCGGCTGCCCGGCCGAGGTCATCGAGGAGCTGGCGCAGGAGCTGGGCCGGACCAAGCCGGCCTTCATCGTCCAGGGCCTGGGGCCCCAACGCCAGGCCGGCGGCGAGGCCACGGCCCTGGCCATCATGGCCCTGGCCGTCTTGACCGGCAACGTGGGCCTCCCAGGCGGCAACGGCGGCGGCCCCTTCGAGGCCTCGGGGCCCAGCTGGCCTGCCTTCCCGGTCGGCGTCAACCCCGTCAAAACCAAGATCCCCGTCTTCGCCTGGGCCCGAGCCGTCCGGGACGGCCCGGCCCTGACGAGCCTGGACGACGGAGTGCGCGGCGCCGCGGCCCTCAAAACGAGCGTGAAGTTTTTATGGAACTGCGCCTCCAACGTGCTCATGAACCAGCACTCGGAGCTGGCGGCCGTCCGCCGGCTCTTGGCCGATCCCGCGCGGCGCCTCACCGTGGCGACCGTCGACGTCCGCCTCACTCCCACGGCCCGCATGTCCGACTACGTGCTGCCGTCTCTGCTGCCCCCGGAATCCGACGAAATCTTCACCCAAGGCTGGGGCATGTCCCGCGGCCTGTACCTGGCGACCCGAGCGGCCCTCAAGCCCCCCGGCCAAGCCTTGTCCCAGCACGACATCGCGGTCGGCCTGGCCCGACGGCTGGGGGTCGAGCGGGCTTTCGCCCAGGGGCTGACCGCCGCCGGCTGGCTCGATCTCCTCCATCAGGCGGCCCGCCAAACCGCCCCGCAGCTTCCCCCGACGCGGGCGGCCGCCGTCGAGCACGGCCCCTACGTCTTTCCGCCTCCGTCCCGCCGGCCGGCTTTGGCCGATTTCCGGGCCGACCCCGGCCGCCGGCCGCTGCCGACCCCTTCGGGCAAAATTGAGCTCTTCAGCGAACGCCTCGCCGAGCTCGGCCGCCGGTGGCGGCTGCCGGCAGGCGAGGCGATCCGGCCCCTCCCCGAGCGGCTGGAGGTCTGGGAGGGCCCGACGGCCCAGGGCCTGCCCCTGCAGCTGATCGGCCATCATTTTAAAGGCCGGATCCATTCGAGCTTCGCGGGCTTGAAAAACCTCGGCGCCGCCCACCCCCAAAGGCTGTGGATGAACCCCCTCGACGCCCAGCCGCGGGGGCTGGCCCACGGCGACCTGGCGCTCGTCTTCAACGACCGCGGCCGCGTCCTGGCCCGGGTCAAGGTCACCGAACGCGTCATGCCCGGCGTGGTCAGCCTGCCCCAAGGCGCCTGGCACGATCCCGACCGCGAGGGCCTCGACCGCGGCGGCTGCGTCAACGCCCTGACCCGCGACCGGCCCTCGCCGCTGGCCAAGGGCAATCCCCAGCACACCAACCGGGTCGAGGCGGTCAAGGCCGACGAGGCCGCCGATGGGCGCTAGGGATGAAGGGCGCGAAGGCGAAGGGCGCGAAAGGCGAAGGGCGCGAAAGGCGCCAACGGCACGAAGAAAACGAAGGGCGGGCGCCGGACGCCGCGCCGGACGTCGCCGAAGAATCAGGCGAGATCGGCCAGAACCGCGAACCGGCCCGGCCGACAAAACGTGCGCTTCGGCCGAAATGACCCGGCCGATTTTTTCCTCAGCTTTTTTTCTTCAGCGTTTTTCTTCAGCTTGACGTTTCGGCCTGTTCGGGCCGCCTGGCCAACGCGTCGGCCCTCCCCTGGCGCGCTTTGCACGGCTTAAGCGGCGCCAGGGCGCCGCGCAGGCTGAATTTTTCGGCGTCCCTCGACGCGCCGGCGGCTTTGGGCAGCGAGACGCGGCGAGCGCGTGTCGACGCCGGCCGTCAAGCTCTTTGGCGCCAGAATCTGACGCCGACGGAAAGCCCCATGAAGCTGCCCTTTTTCCAGCTTGACGTCTCGGCCTGTTCCGGCTGCAAGACCTGCGTGACGGCCTGCCTCGACGGCCGCGGCGACACGACCGACCGCCCCAGACGACGGGTGATGGAGTGCGTCGGCGGAGGCTGGCGAAAACGCCCGGACGGGACTTGGGAGCAGAACGTGGCGGCCTATTATCTGTCTTTGAGTTGCGGTCACTGCCAAGACCCGCCGTGCCTGAAGGCCTGTCCTCAAGGGGCTCTGAGCCGCGACGATCGGGGGCTGACGGCCTTGACGGGGGAATGCGTCGGCTGCCGGGCATGTCTGGCCGCCTGCCCCTACGGGGCGCCGGTCTTCGATCGTCAAAGCGGCCGTTTGGACAAATGCGACTTGTGCTTTGACCGTTGGACGGCCGGCCTGGCGCCGCTGTGCGTGGAGGCCTGTCCCATGGGGGCTCTCGCCCTGGGGGGACCGGAATTGACGGAAGGTCTGGGGCCCCAGCCGCAGCCGCTCCCGGACTGGCGGACGACCAAGCCTCGACTGGCGGCGAATCGGCCGCCGAAATTGAGCCGCCAGGTCCAAAATTTCAAGACGGTCAATCCTGAAGAGCTTTAGCCGCAACATGAGACAGCTTGCCGGCGGTCCGGCGCCGGCAGAGCGATCTTCAGGTCAGCCGGGCGCCAAGTCCGCCGATTTTAATCCGTCGCCCCTGCCAAAGGGCCTATCTACCCGGCATGGCAGGATAAATCCTGTGAAATGGCCCCTCTGGACTCGCATTATCGACTGGCAACCTAAGTCCTTTAATTAAATATACATAAATTTCAAAAAAAATTTTCGAAGAAACGCTGTTTTTTCTTTTTTAGAGCCTACTAAAAAATATTTTACATTGATGAGTATTTAGAGCTTCTACCATAGTTTTTAAATCGGCAGGAGCAAGTTTTTATCATCTTTATGAGGTATTATGACATCAAGATCAGTATATTTTTGATATCCTCAATAACCCATATCAACAATAAGCTTTGAAGGTTTGTAACCATCATATCTTGATGATAGTAATTCTACTAATTCTGGTATAGTTGCACTATCATGTCTATTATCTTTAAAATTTGCGATAATGAGTATAATAGAGCCTATTACAGTCATTAGAATTATAAATTTATTACTATATTCATATTTTAGCTCATATTTACCTTTTGTGATGCATTTAACTTGTAGTTCATGTAGGCTATATATTTTATTTTTGCTATATCATTAAACAGACCATTTCACTAAATTATCATACATTTTTAGAATAAAATTGTATGATAAATGCAATAATATATTTTAATTAATCTTTTTTGCTAAAATAACTAGTTTATATTCAGGATCAAGATCTTTAAAAGCACTTTCTTTATTTATATCAAGAATATTAGACAAAATAACTAATTTATTATCAATAAGTCAGTATATATTGGCCTCCCATTTCCACCAATTGAGCGGCTTGGGCCAGTTTGGCCGCGATAGATTCTCATTTAGTGGTATCGGGTTACAGAACCCATATTACACCAGATAAATAGGCCTGTCAAATAAAATTTACCCAGAAAAAAATATTTTTTTTCTCCTAATAGAGAGATAGTGGCATGAAAATTGCTAGATAGCGTTGGCACGGAAATTGCTTAACCGCTGGTGAAGACCATTTTCAATGAGATAAAATTGAACAGGCAGGCCATCTGTCCTATTTCTGCTTGTTCAGGGCGATTTTCGGGGCTGATGGAGGCCAGGCTCAGGCCGTTGCCGACCGGTGATTGGACCCTTTACCAGTGATTGCAATGACTTAGGTTGCCAGTCGAGAATGCGAGTCCAGAGGGGCCATTTCACAGGATTTATCCTGCCATTCCGGGTAGATAGGCCCTTTTGCAAGGGCGACTAATTA
>JAISZC010000230.1 GCA_031269485.1 Deltaproteobacteria bacterium | reverse complement strand
CTTCGCCCGCGCCCGGCGGGCCTGACCGGCCCGTCCCAGGCCGCCCCGCCCGGCCCGGCCTGCTGACCGACCAGGCCGGCCGGATTTTTCGGCGCCGCCGGGGGGCCGCCCTGCTCCTGGCCGCTCTGGCCTGGGCCGTCGCCTGGACCGCGCCGGCCCAGGCCATCAGGCTCAAGGAGCTGGCCACCTTCGAGGGGGTGCGGGTCAACCAAATCACCGGCTACGGCCTGGTGGTGGGCCTCAACGGCACCGGCGACAAGGACCAGACCGGCTTCACCCGCCAGAGCCTGTCGAACATGCTCAAGCGCATGGACATCGCCGTGGCCGCCTCGGCCCTGAAGGTCAAGAACGTGTCCGCGGTCATGGTCACGGCCGATCTGCCGCCCTTCGTCAAGCCCGGCACCAAGATAGACGTGCTGGTCTCCTCTCTGGGCGACGCGACCTCGCTGCAGGGCGGCACCCTATTGGTCACCGCCCTCAAGGGCCTCGACAACCAGATCTACGCCATCACCCAAGGGCCCTTGTCGGTGGGCGGCTTCGCCATCACCGGCCAGGCGGCCACGGTCCAGCGCAACCACCCCACCGTCGGCCGCATCGTCCAAGGCGGCACGGTCGAGCGCGAGGTGCCCATCCGCTGGCAAGGCAAGGAGACCCTGACCGTCAAGCTCGGCCGGCCCGACTTCACCACCGCGGCCAGGGTGGCCGAAGCCGTCAACGAGAGCCTGCCGGGCGCCGGCGCCCGGCCCATGGACGCGGCCACGGTCGAGCTCAACGTGCCGGCCAACTACCGCGAAAACTTGGCCGTCATGGTGGCCGAACTCGAAAACGTCGACGTCGTGCCCGACGCGGTTGGCAAGGTCGTCATAAACGAGCGCACCGGCTCGGTGGTGGTGGGCGAAAACGTCAAGCTCTCCACCGTGGCGGTGGCCCACGGCAGCCTCTCGGTGCAGATCCGGGAAGGCTTCGACGTCTCCCAGCCCGATCCCTTCTCCCAGGGCCAGACCGTCGTCACCCCGGACACCGACGTCAACGTCGAGGAGGGCGCCGACAACCTGCTTTTGATCGAGCGTTCCACCAACATCAACGACGTCGTCAAGGCCCTCAACGCCATCGGCGTCACGCCCCGGGACCTGATCACCATCTTTCAGCTCATCCAAGCCGCCGGGGCCCTCCACGGCGAGCTGGAAATTCTCTAAGGCCATGTCGGACTCCTCCCCCATCCCCCCTCGCCGGGCGCCTTCCGACGCGGCCCTGAGCCAGGCCGCCGGCCGGGCCGACGGCGGACGACGGCCGCTGGGCCTGCGTCGCCAGGCCGGCTCGGCCGGCGCCGGCTCGAGGGCGGCTTACGGAACGGCGGACGGGGCGGCCTCCGGCTCGGCGGGCGCCCGCGGAGGCGCGGCCGTCTTTACGGTCGAGCAATTCAGGCAGGGCGTGACCGTCGGCGCCGGCGGCCCGGCCCAGGCGGCCGGCTCAAACGCCCAGGTGGCCGGCTCAGACGCCGGGGCGGCGGGCGGCTCCTCCGGCTCGGCGGCCGCCGACGGCCTCGCCGGTTCAGCCGACGATGGCCGCTTGGCCGGCTCGGGCGGCGCCGCCGGCTCGGCCCGAACGGCCGAGGAAGCCCGGACCGCGGCGAACGGGCCGGCCCCGGATTTCGGCCCCGGCGCCTTCGGGCGTCGCTACCGGCCTTTGGGCGACGGCCGGATGAGCGACGCAAGCCTGCGGACCGCCGAGCTGGACGAAGCTCAAAAGCTGGCCCAGCTCAAGAAGATCAAGGACTCGGCCGAGGAGTACGAGGGCTTTCTGATGGCCGAGATGATCAAAAGCATGCGCCAGACGTCCTTCGTCAAGACCCCGGGCGGGGACACCTACAGCGAAATCGCCGAAAAGCCCTTCACCGCGGCCTTGACCGCGGCCGGCGGCCTGGGCCTGGCCGAGACGATCGTCGGCCAAGTGGCGGCCCAAGAGGGCTTGGGAGACGTGCTGGCCACGCGGCCCGAGGCTTTGGGGCCCCATTGGCGCCAGCGCCTGGCGCCCACGATGATGCCAAAGCCGGGGCCGCGGGCGGCTTTCGCGCCCGGCGAGAAGCCGCAGGCCGGCTCGCCTAGGAGCGGCGCCCCGGAAAACGGCTGACCGGCCGCTCCCCGGCCGACGGCTCTCGGCGGAGCGGGACCGGCCCCTCGACGCGAATTTGACGCCTCAGTTCGACGACCTGCAGGAGGACCTTATGGACATCACCGTCGTGCAGAACCTCGCCGAGCAGCTTGACGCCCACCTGGCGCGCTATCAAGAGCTCATAGACTATCTCGACCGCGAAAAAAAGTGCCTTCTGTCGCTCGATCTTGACGGCCTTTTGACCGCCAGCCAGGCCAAGGAGCAGCTGGCCCGCAACATCCACGACAACCTCCCGCCGTTTACCGCGAGCCTGACGGCCGCGGCCCTCATGCTGGGGCTGACGGCCGACCCGCCGCCGACGTTGTCGGAGGCGGCCAGGCTGTGCCCCGAGCCGTACGGCAACCGTCTCAACGAGGGCGCCATGACCCTGGCGCGGCTCAAGAACGTCATCCTGAGGGAAAACGAGGCCAACCGTCAGTTTGTCGAGCATTCGCTGGAGCTGGTCAACGACTCCATCAACGTGCTGACCGGCGCCTCCCAGATCCGAGGCGAGGGCTACCGCAAAGACGGCAGCAAGGACAAGTCGGTCAAAAAAGCTCTGCCGAGAAAGCTGTCAAAGGAGGTCTGAGGTGGGCGTCTCGTCGTCGATGTACGTGGCCCTCACTGGGATGCGCATGTCCCAGGCGGCCATGGAGGTGGCCAGCCACAACCTGGCCAACGTCAACACGCCGGGCTACTCGCGACAACGCATCAACCTGGCGACCTTGACGACGGTCAACTCCTCGTGGGGACAGATGGGCCTGGGCGTGGACGCCAACAACATCCAGCGCTATCACGACGAGTTCTTGACGCGCAGCCTGATAACCACCAGCTCGACGCTGGGCCGCAACGTGGCCCTGAAGAGCTCGCTGGACAACCTCGAGCTGTTTTTCAACGAGAGCGCCGGCAACGGCGTCAATCAGGCCATGAACGATTTTTTCGCCAGCTGGGATCAGCTGGCCGACGAGCCCTCCAGCGAGCCCTACCGCGAGGAGCTGCTGGAGACCGCCTCGACGTTGACCAAGCAGCTGGCGATGCGGCGCGACGACCTCGACGCGCTGCGGGTCGACGCCAACGAGCGCCTGGCCGACTCGATTTCGGAAATCAACAACCTCGTCAACGAGATCGCGGCCCTCAACCGCGAGATCACCGTTTACGAAGACCCGGTCCTCAACCGCCAGGCCAACGATCTGCGCGACACCCGCGATGAATTGACCAGGCAGCTGGCCGAGCACATGAACATCGACTTTTATGAAGACCCCCACGACGGGCAGCTGACGATCACCTCCTCGACGGGCATCCCGCTGGTCCTCAAGGACCGGGCCTTCGAGCTGACGGCCTACACGCGCTCCAACGGGGACGTGGAGATCCGCACCTCCCATTACGACCACTGGATGGAGGACATCTCCGGCAGCATCACCGAAGGGGCCGTCGGCGGCTGGCTGACGTTCCGCGACGACATCCTGGCCGACTATTACCGCCAGTACGACTCCTTCGTCGACGGGCTGATCTTCAACCTCAACGACCAGCACGCCCAAGGCGCCGGAGAGACGATGTTCTCCGACGTGACGGCGACCTCGACCGTCTCGAACCTGGCGGCGACCGTGGTCTCCTTTCCCGGCGACGACAACGACCTGCGCCTGACCTCCTTGGTCCCCCACTTGCCGTCCAAGGAGCCCTACGACGGTTATGACGATCCGGAGAACATCGAAATCCGCTTCGAAAAAGCCAAGAAGGCCACCTCGGAAATCACCTCCTCGGTGACCTTCAACGACGATCCGGCCCGCATGAAATGGGAGATCGTCATCACGCTCCCGACCGACTCAAACGGCAACGTCAGCGTCTCCGCCCGGGAGCTGGCCGACTACATCAACTCCGAGCGCTCTCCCAGCCCCGTCAACGGCGTCAACTATCTCCCGCCGCGCACCGCCGGCTGGAAGGTCGGGGACTTCATCGGCGCCGAGGGCGTCGCCGACCAAAGCGATCGAGGCGCGATCTCCTTTCAGGGGCCGACCTTCCCGCCGCAGGCCGGCGAATTCCTGACCCTCGACCGCTCGCTCCAATACGCTCTGCCCCAGGGCCAGCATCTAAGCCACGGTCTGGACTACGCCGAGCTCAAAACCAGCTTCAAGCACGTCGACAACGACGTGCTCTTCGTCGCCGTCGAAAAAGGCGCGGGGGGGGAGGCGATCGGCGTCGAATATTGGAGCGACGGGACGCCCGGCCAAAGCCTGGCCGTCGAGGTGGTCCAAAGCCAGGACGGCGTCCGAAACATCCGCGTGCGCCTCGCCACCGACGCCGAGGGCCGGACGATCACCACGGCCGGCGAGGTGGTCGCCGCCGTCAACGCCCACGTCGTCGCCCGGACGCTGGTGACGGCCGCGACTCCGGAGGGCGAGACGGGCTTGGGGCTGGTCTCGGAGATGGACAAGACCATGCTCGACCGCAGCGGCTTTTTCACCCTGGCCGTCTACGGCCAGGACGGCGAGGCGGAATTCCACCGGGTGACCGTCAACCCCGAGGACACCCTCCAGGACGTCTTGAGCCAAATCGGCTCGACCTTCGACGAAGGCATTCCGGGCCTGCGGGTCGAAGCCCTGACCGACCGCCACGGCCGCGACGCCATCCGGCTCATCGCCGCCGAGGGCGTCGAGTTCGGCTACGCCGGCGACTGCTCCGGCGCCCTGGCCGCCCTGGGCCTCAACACGCTTTTCACCGGCGACGACGGCTCGGACGTCGGCGTCAACCCGCTGCTGGCGGCCGACCGCAGCCGCCTCAACGCCGCCCGCATCAACTCCAACGGCGAGGTGACCGCCGGCGACAACAGCAACGCCCTGGCCATGGCCGACGTCAAGGACCGGCGCTTCGCCTTCTACCATCAGCCCTCGGCCACGCTGGGCGCCGAATTCAACAGCATCTACGCCGACATCGGCGCCTCGGTCCAGGCGGCCACCCGCGACTACGACTTTTCGCAGGGCATCTACTCTCAGCTCGAAAACCGTCAGGACTCCATCGCCGGCGTCAACCTCGACGAGGAGCTGGCCGACATCCTGAGGTTTCAGTACATGTACCAGGCCGCGGCCAAGATGATTTCGACCATCGACACGATGATGGAGACCCTGTTGGCCATGCGGTGATCGGCCATGCGGCGATCGGCCATGCGGCGATCTTGGGCGTTCCGGCTGGCCGAGACGCTCCGGACCAAGAGGGCCCGGGCACCGGGCGGCGACGACGAAGAGGCGAAGAAACGAAGAGGCGGGCCGAGCCGGGCGGAGGGGCGCCGAGCTCGGCGAGAGACGATATATAGCGAGGCGAGCCATGAGACGAGGCCGCCCGGTTCACCAAGCTCAAGAAGCTTTGCCAGGTCGACAAGCGCGCCAAGCTCAACAGGCCAAAGAGGCCCAATCGGCGAAAAAGCTCAAGACGCCCTCGGCGCCGGCTGACATAATCAAAGCCCAGGGCTTCCGACGCCGGACGGCCGAAAACCAACAGCGAGATCAACGCCATGATCTACCGAACCAGTCAGCGCGGCACCTACCGCAACATCACCTCCAATCTCGACTTGCTGAGCTGGCGCATCGCCCAGCTGAGCAACAAGATGGCCTCGGAGAAGAACGTCAACAAGCCCTCCGACGACCCTTCGGGCGCGGCGGCTATCCTGCGGACCAGAACGACCTTGTCGGAGACGGCCCAGCACAAGGCCAACGTCGACTACGCCAACACCTGGCTGACCAACTCCGGCAACGTCATGGACAGCGTCAAAGGCGCCCTCGACGAGATCTACGCCAAGGCCGAGCAGGGCGCGACGGACACCTACACCGCCGATCAGAGACGCATCATCGCCACGGAGATCGACGCGCTTTTCCAGTCCATCATCCAGTTCTCCGACAGCAAGTTCGGCGACAACTATCTCTTAGGCGGCTCCAAGGTCGACTCTCCGCCCTTCTCCCAGCTTCTGCGCGCCCAGGACGTCGTCGCCGCCTGCGAAAACTCGACTCTGTGGACCGGCGCGGTCCAAAATTGGGGGGGACGGGAGTTCGAACCTCGGCCGGATCTGCCGACCCAAAGTCAAAAATTTCTCGTCGAGGTGGTGCAGGCCGGCGGCGTGGACTCCCGGTTCTACGCCACGCAGAGCTCGCTGTCGACGGCGCGGATCGACGGCGGAGACTACGTGCTGAAGATCGACGCCAAAGATCAAAGCTTCAACCAGACCAAGATCCGCCTGGCGACCGGTCCGGAAAACGTCGACCGGACGGGCGCGGCGAACTCCGAAGTGGTCTACAGCTTCAATCCGGCCTCCGCCGACCCGCTGACCGTGATCTACGTTCACGGGCCCACGACCATGTCCAGCGCGGTCGCGGCCGAATACAGCGCCGCGGCCCATACGGTGACCGTGCGCCTCAAGACCGTGGGCTTCGACCCGCCCTCGGCCTCGGCCCAGACCTCCTCGGAGGTCACGGCCTGGGCCATAGCCTCGGCGGTCAACGCCCTAGGCGTGGTCTCGGCCGCGGCCTCGCTCGGCGGGGCGGGCCAGGTAGATCTGGCCCCCGGCCCCGGCGGCCAGCCGCTCAACACGGTCATATCCTTCAATCATAAGACCAGCGTCGAGGTCGACGGCGACGAGGTCACCATTTATCTGGAGCGGGCGACTAATTATTTGGGCGGCGCCGTCACGGCCACGGCTCAGGAGGCGGCCGACGCCCTCAGCGCGGACCCGATCGCCGGGGCGCGGCTCACGGCCTCGATCCTGGGCGATCCAACCGCCGTCGCCCAGGCGACGACGGCCTTCCGGCCGCTTTTGCCCACCGACCCCTACACCCTGGCTCAGGTCGTCGCCGAAATCCCCGGGACCCACAACGACGTGGCCTTCTTCGTCCAAAACGTCTCCGGCGCCCCCGTGGGCGAGGCCGGCAACGGCTGGAGCGTCCGCTACGTCTTCGCCGAGCCGCCTCAGGACACGGCCGCGACCACCGCCGCCCTGTCGGGGCAGACCATCGTCGTGACTTTGGGCTCCAGCGGGTCCGTCTTTTTGGAGCAGTACGGCCGCCTTTACAGCAACCCCGACAGCCCGGCCTTCCAAAACGCCGCCGAAGCCCAGCGCCTGGCCCGCCTGGCCGCCGTCACGGCCGACGGTCAAGCGGTCATCTCGGCGGTCTCCGCCTTGTCCGACTCTCAGGGTCTGTTCATCGGGGCCAAGATGGCCGAAGGCGAGTCGGGCCTGGGCCGGATGGTCCCGGGCGGACCCTTCCAGCTGGCCGAAGGCTACGATCAGCCGGCTCTTTTCAGGGTCAGCCAGGACGGCGGCCTGACCTGGGGGCCGCCCCAGGCCTTCTCGCCCAGCGAGTTCCAGACCGGCGGGCTTTTTTACAACTCCCAACTGGGGCACGCCTCCTTGACCACCAGCCTGCCGGGCCAGGCCAACGATTTGGTCTTCACGGCCAACTACCTGGGCACTTGGGGCGACGACGTGCGGATCGAGTACCGCGCCCCGCAGCCCGGCGCGACCAACCAGCCGCTGTCGGTGGAGGTCAGCTCCCAGTGGAACATCTGCGTCAACTTGGCCACCGACTCCGCCGGGCAGCTGACCGCCACGGCCCAGGACGTCATGGAGGCGATCAACGCCCATCCCCAGGCCGGCCAGCTGGTGACCGTCGGCTT
>JAISZC010000164.1 GCA_031269485.1 Deltaproteobacteria bacterium | reverse complement strand
GCTGGTCGGTCTTGGCGGCCTTGGCTGGCTTGGCGGCCTTGGCTGGCTTGGCGGCTTCGCCGGGCTGGTCGGCCTTGGCTGGCTTGGCGGCCTTGGCTGGCTTGGCGGCTTCGCCGGGCTGGTCGGCCTTGGCTGGCTTGGCGGCCTTGCCGGGCTTGGCGACTTTGCCGGGCTGGTCGTCCTTGCCTCGTTTGGCGCCGCCTGGGCCTTTGGGCGTCTTCTTGGTCGACTGGCGCAAATCGAGCTCTTCGAGCAGATCGTCAATGGCGTCGAAGTCTTCGTCGTCGTCCGTGAATTCCTCGTCGTCCTCGACGCCTTCGAGGATCTCCAGCTCCGTGTACTCCGCAAACTCGTCAACCGGCTCGCTGTCGATCGCAAAGTCGTCGTCCCTAAGCCCCTCCAGCTCGCGTCTGGCCTTCTGGGCGGCTTTTTTGGCCGCTTTTTTGGCCGCCTTGCGGGCGGCCTTGTCCGCCGCCTGCGAGTCCGTCGCCTGCGAGTCGGCGGCCGGCTCGTCGGAGTCGGCCTGGACGCGCGGGGCTTCGGGCCGGCGGCTCAGCGGGCGCACCGGGCCTTCGGGCCGGCCGGTTTGGCATTCCAGGATTTCCTCCAAAATGGGCGTCAAGGCGTCCAGGAATTCCTCGACCATGATGAGGCGTTGCCCGGCCAGATCGTGGCTGGCGGCGGCGAGGTTGAGCTCGGCGGTCAGCTGGCTGACGGCTTCGTCCTCGCCGGCCGTTTCGGCGAGAGTCTCGACGACGGCCAGGGTCTTTTCGGCCGCCTTGCGGCATTGATCTTCGGCCTCGTTGAGGCGTTTGACGGCCTGGGGAATTTCCCGGTTGATCGCGGCCTGGAGGGCGGCGATCTGGCTGTGGAGCAAGGCCGGCTTGGTCGGCTTGGGCCAGGCGGGCTTGCCGCCCTGGGGCCGGAACTGGCCGCCGTCGTTGAACTTCGGGCCTTTCCAGCCGCCGCCGCGCTGGAAGCGGTCCCCGCGGGGCCCGTCGCCTTGGGACCTGGGGCCGCCGGGGCCTTTGGACCACGGCTGACGGCCGCCTCCTCCTCCTCCTCCTCCGTAGCCGCCGCCGCTTTTGTAGCCGCCGCCACCACCACCACCACCACCACCACCACCGTAGCCGCCTCCACCGCCGCGTCCGCCCCCCTAGCCGCCGCCGCCGCCGAAGCCGCCGCGCCGCGGGCCGCGGCTCTGCGTTTCGTCGCCGTCGCGCCAGCCGCCGGGCTTGGACTTGGGCGGCCGGTCGCCGCCGTCCCGGCGCGAGCCGCCAGGCCCGTCGGAGGAAGCGCCGTCTTCGCCGCCCCAGCGGCCCGGCCTGTCGCCTGAGCGGCGCGGGCCGTCGTCCGGCCGGCCGAAGCCGCGGCCGCCTTGGCCGGTTTTGGGGAATTTGGGTTTGTTGGACGACGAGGAGCCGCCCTTAGGCGGCCGGGGGCCCGCCGGCTTGAAGTTTCGCGGCTCGTTCATGTCTGGCCTCGTGTAGAGCAGCTGGCCGTGGGGGCCGTCGGCGACTCGGTAGGGGGAAAGGGCTGGTTGTCGCGGGCGGCGCGGCTTTTTGTCGTCTGGCGGCGCGGCCGGCGGCGGCGCGGGCCGCCTGCGTTTGGTCTCGGTCATGGAAGCCTTGGGCCGCGGGGGCGGCAAAAAACGGGCTTGACGGAGCGGCCGGTCTTCGGCCGGCCGGTCAGGCCCTGGTTGGCCGAGACGTCAGCTCAGCAGGATGTCCTGAGAAACGGTTCGGGCCGCCTCGGGCGAAACCAGCAGCGAGGCCAGCTCCAGCCCGAAGGCCACGGCCGTCGAGGGGCCCCGGGAGGTGGTGACGAGCCCGTCGGTGAGCACCGCCGGCGGCGGCGAGGGGATCTCCGCCCCGACGAGCTCAGGTTCCAGGCCCGGATAGCAGACCGCCTTTTTGCCCTTGAGCAGCCCCAGACGACCCAGCACGGCCGGCGCGGCGCAGATGGCCGCCACTCTGACGCCGGCGGCGGCCCGCTCGGCCAGCGCGGCCATGAAGGGCTGGTGGTCGGCGTAGGCCACCGTTCCGCCCGGGATGATCAGCGCGTCGTAGGCGGCGGGCTGGAAGGCCTCGAAGGTCAGGTCGGCCGTCAAGACGGTCTTCGAGCGGCAGACGACGGCTTGGCCGGGCGCCAGGGAGACGACGTCGACGTCGACGCCGGCGCGCCTGAGCACGTCGATCACGGCTACGGCTTCCAACTCCTCGGTGCCGTCGATGACGAAAACGGCGGCCTTGGCCATATGCTTCTCCTTGCGCGGCCGGTCCCCGGCGTTCGCGGGGACGGCCCTTATTCTTGGCGCCGCTTGGGGCCCGTTGTCTTTCGGCTCTTTCGCCGCGGCCGCCTCAGCCGGCCGCCGCCGGCGTCAGCAGGAGCACTTCGTCCTGACTTCCGTCGGCGGAAAGCTTGACTTCCACCATCTCCGCCGGCGTCGCGCCCACCACGAAGGCGGCGTAGTCGGCTTGTATCGGCATTTCGCGGCAGCCGCGGTCCACCAGCACGGCCAGCTCGACGCGGCCGGGCCGTCCGAACTCCGTCAGGGCGTCGAGAGCCGCCCGGACGGTGCGGCCGGTGTAAAGCACGTCGTCGACCAGCACCACCCGACGATCTTCGATGTTGTAGGCGATTTCGGTGCGGCCCACCTTGGGAAAGGAGCGGGCCAGGGTCCAATCGTCGCGGTAGAGGTTGATGTCGATGATCCCTACGGGAGGCGCGAGGCCCAGCCGCGGGGCCATCAATTCGCTCAGGCGCTCGGCCAGCGTCACCCCGCCGCGACGGATGCCCACCAAGATCGGGCTTTGGTCGTGACGATTCAGGATGTCCCGGGCCAAGGCCACGAGCGCCCCGGCGACGTCGTCGGGGCCGAAGAGTT
>JAISZC010000161.1 GCA_031269485.1 Deltaproteobacteria bacterium | reverse complement strand
CCCTGAGGCGGTCTCCCAAACCTGTCGGAGTTTTTCGGAGATTTTGGCTGTTTTTCGAAGCATGGCGGCGATTGACGAGCTATTGGTTCTTCGCCTTTTCGGCGGGCCGAGCCGCCGGCGCCCGGCCGAAGCAAGGCCGCGGCCTGTTGGCCGAAAGGCTCGCGACCCTCAGGCGGTCTCCCAAACCTGTCGGAGTTTTTCGGAGATTTTGGCTGTTTTTCGGAGCATGTCGGCGATTGACGGGCTTTTGGTCTTCGCCTTTTCGGCGGGCCGAGCCGCCGGCGTCCGGCCGGAACAAGGTCTCGGCCTGTCGGCCGAAAGGCGCGCGACTCTGAGGCGCTTTCCCGAGCCTGTCGGAGTTTTTCGGAGATTTTCGTCAATTATCGGAGCATATCAGATATTTCGCTCTGGCGGCGTTCGGCCGCGTTCAGCCTGGAATTACGTTTTTTTTGAAAGGAGAACGGCCGCCGTCGGCGGCCGGCTAACGACATGACCTTGTCTCGACGTTTGGCGGCCTTTCCCCGCCGGGGCTACGTCAAAAGCCCCACTCCCATCGAGCATCTGCCCCGCCTCAGCCGGGCCTTGGACGTCGGCGTCGAAATTTTCGTCAAGCGCGACGATCTGCTGCCGGGCTGTTTGGGCGGCAACAAAACCCGCAAGCTTGACTTCGCCATCGCTCAGGCCTTGGCGGAAGGCGCGGACGCCTTGGTCACCAGCGGGGCCGTCCAGTCCAATCACTGCCGGCTGACGCTGGCCTGGGCCATCCATGAGGGCCTGGAATGCCACCTGGTCCTCGAAGAGCGGGTGCCCCGCAGCTACGACCCTCGCGGCTCGGGCAACAATTTTCTGTTCAACCTTTTGGGCGCCGACAGCGTGACCGTGGTCCCGGGCGGCAGCCCCGTGTCCGAAAAAACGGCCGAGATCGCCGACCGGCTCAGGGTCAGCGGCCGCCGGCCCTACGTCATCCCCGGCGGGGCGGCCGACCCTTTGGGGGCTTTGGGCTACGCCGCCTGCGCCCAGGAGCTCGTCGAGCAGCTCGACGAGATCGACTACGGCTTTCGGCATGTGACGTGCGCCACCGGCAGCGGCGGCACCCAGTCGGGCCTGGTGGCGGGGCTGGCGGCCGCCGGGTCGTCGCTGGAGGTGCTGGGCGTCAACGTCCGCCGGCCACGGCGCGAGGCTCAGGAAGAGCTGGTGGCCGCGCTGGCCGACGAGGTTTTCAGGCTCCTCGGCGGGGCCGGGCCCTTGGAGCGCCGGCGGACGCGTTGCTTTGAGGGCTTCTTGGGGCCGGGCTATTCGCTCCCAGACGAAGGCACGCTGGAGGCCGTCCGGCTGGCGGCTCGCACCGAGGCCCTGCTGGTCGACCCGGTTTACACCGGCAAGGCCTTGGCGGGCCTCATCGGGTTGGCGCGAGAAGGCTTCTTCGAGCGCGGCGAGCGCGTGCTGTTTCTCCACACCGGCGGTTTTCCGGCTTTGTTCAGCTACTTGCCGGCTTTTCCGGAAACGGCCGGGCCTTTGTCTGAGGCGCCGGCCGGACCGGCGGCCGCCAGGTGAGCGCCGGGGCGAAGAGCCGCGAACTGCATGGCGCCGGGCCGGCGAAAGCCGCCTCGAAGACCGCCGGCGGAAATAAAGCCGGACTGCGGCGCGCCGCGCCCAAGGCCGTTTCCTGGCGGGAGGCCGAGCCGTCGCTGGCGGAGGTTTGTCGCCGACATCCTGATTTTCCGCGCCTGGTGGCCCTCAAGATCGACGTCCAGCGCCGCGGCGCGGCCTACACGCCCTCCGCCCTGGCGGCCGTGGATCCGGCCCGGCACATGACCGCGGTGCGCAGCGATTACTACGACAAGGAAGATCTCAGCCCGGTCTCCTTTTCCCTGCGCGACGGCACTCTGGTCTTCACCGAAGGCGTTTTGGCCCCATCCGACCGGGAACCCTACGTGGTAGACGCCGAAGGCGACAGAATTTTTTTGACCGACCAGGGTCAGGTCCTGGAGGAGGTTTTTTACTGGGAAAAGCCTCAATATTACGATCAAACCACCTCCAGCGGACGGCCCATGTGGCAGATCGTCTCGGCTCGGCCCCAGCGGCTGACCATCCATCCCTACCAATTCTGCGATTTTTGGAAGCTGCGGGGCCAAGGCTGCAAGTTCTGCGTGATGGCCTCCAATTTTCGGGCCGGCCGCAAGGCGGCTCTCCTGGCGGTGGACGACGTCGTCGAGACGGTGGCCGAGGCCCTCAAGGAGCCCGGCCGCAACGTCAACATCTTCCTCACCGGCGGCACCAGGCTGGAGGGGGCGGAGCCGCTGGACGCCGAGCTGGCCTGCTATCTGCAAATCCTCAAGCCCCTGACCAAGCTGTTCGGCGGCCGCAAGTTTCCCAGCCAGCTCATCAGCACGGCTTTCGCGCCAAATCAGCTGCGGCGGCTCCACGAGGAGACGGGCCTGACCGGCTGGACGGCCGACTTGGAGGTTCTCCATCCGCGGCTCTTCGAGTGGATCTGCCCCGGCAAGGCCCGGACGGTGGGCTACGAGACCTGGAAGGCGAGGTTGGCGGCGGCCGTGGAGATCTTCGGCCGCGGCCGCGTCAACACCGGTCTCGTCGGCGGGGTCGAGATGGCCGCGCCCCACGGCTTCGCCGACGAAAACGAGGCGCTGGCCTCGACTTTGACGGAGGCCGAAAACCTGCTGCGGCAGGGCGTGTGGGTGGTTTCCTGCGTTTGGCGCGTCCTGAAGGGCTCGGTCTTCGCCGGCCAAAAGGCTCCGAGCCTGGAATACTACGTCCGCCTGGCCCAAGGGCTGGACTCGCTGCGCCGAGCCTACGGGCTGGAGGCCGACCTCGACGATTGGCGACGTTGCGGCAATCATCCCGACACCGATCTGGCCCGCGCCTGAAGGAGGCTTTCATGGCTTGCCCTCTGACTGAGGCGATCGTCGAGGCCCTCGCCGACCCGGCCGCCGTCAAGGTCTTGGCCGCCGCCGGCCACGGCGGCGAGGTTCAGGCGGCCTTCAAGTCCTCCTTGCGGCTGAGGGCGGACGGCTTCTTGGAGCACGACGAGCTGCTGGAGACGTCCCGGACCCAAGCCGCTCTGGTCCACGCCTTGAGGTTCGACCAGACGGTGTTGATCCTTGTTTTGACTCCGGAAGGCCGCGCTTTTCAAATCAAAGGCCGCCCCAGACGGGCCGTCGTCAGCGGGGCCGAATTCCGGCGGCGATATCAGGAGGTCCGCCGGCTCGAGCCCCTGACGGATCTGAGCGCGGTATGGCTCATCGAGCCTTTGTCGGCCGACGAGACCACCTTGGCCGTGCGTCGACGCGAAGAGGAGGCCAAGCATCCGCTGCTGGGCCATCTCGATCGGCTGACGGCCTGAGCAAGAGGCGGGCGGAGGCGCCCAAGCGGGGCTGGAGGGCGTCAAAAGCTCGGCGAATTGGGCGGCCTTCGGGCTCGCCCGTCAACTAACGGACGTCAGTTTTAATGTAAAATATTGATTTTAAGCTTTGCTCCGACGTGGCCAAGCGTTCGTCGCCAGGCCAGCTCGATCGGCTGACGGTCTGCGCGAGAGGCGGGCGGAGGCGTCCAAGCTGGCCTGGAGGGCGTCAAGAGCTCGGCGAATTGAGCGGCCCTAGGGCTCGCCATCTAAACTGACTATCGTCATTTTTAGAGTAAAGCATTGATTTTAGCCTTGCTAGGGTCGGCCCCAAGCGATTTGGCGGCCAGGCCGTCAAGCGGCGAGCTGGCGTTCGGGCGCCGCCTCGCCGGCCAGACGGCAGCTCGATCTTTCGACCGCGCGAGGCCGGGCCCGGCCGACCAAAATTTTGTCGCTCCTGAGGGCCTGTCTACCCGTAATGGCAGGATAAATCCTGTAAAATGGCCCCTTTGGACTCGCATTCTCGACTGGCGACCTAAGTCCTTGTAATCACGGGGAAAGGGTCCAATCACCGGTCGGCAACGGCTTAAGCCTGGCCTCCATCAGCCCCGAAAAACGCCATGAACAGGTAGAAATATGACAGATTGACAATGTCTTTTTGAAAATTAAGGTTTAAAAACTTAATTTGATCATTTTTTTTATAATTGGCGGCCAGCTCAGGCCAAGCGGCCTTATGGGCTTGTGAAGATAATACAGGGCAGGGAGGCGGTCAAGCCTGAAACGCGCGGCATTTTTTGACGGCAGACTCCCTCGAGCGGCGTCAGGCTGGCCGAGCATTGAATTTCACTGGGCTTGCTTTGAGACTTTCCGACCCGAATCCTTGAGCTTGCGCCGATTGCGGCCAGGTCCCGCCTGTCGTCGCCAGGCTAAATCCCCCGTTCAGGTTCCAGAATTTACAGGCTGCAGGCGAAA
>JAISZC010000158.1 GCA_031269485.1 Deltaproteobacteria bacterium | reverse complement strand
CCCTTGGCTCGGCCCTTGGCTCAGGCCCTTGGCTCGGCCCCTGGCTCGGCCCTTGGCTCAGGCCCTTGGCTCAGGCCCTTGGCTCGGCCCCTGGCTCGGCCCTTGGCTCAGGCCCTTGGCTCGGCCCTTGGCTCAGGCTCTTGGCCCGGCCCTTGGCGCTCCCTGGGGCCCGTTTGCCGGCGTCCAAGGCCGCCATTTAGCCGTCGTCCGGCCCTTCGGCGGCCGTCGCCAGGCCAGCCGTCGTCAAGCCGGCCGCGGCGGCATCAAGGCGGCCACCTCGGCCGCGTCGGGGATGGAGCTCTGAGCCCCCGGCCGGGAGACCACCACTCCGGCCACGGCCACCGCGAAGCGGGCGGCCTCGGCCAGCGAGTGGCCGTCGAGGAGCAGCCGGACGGCGGCGGCGGTGAAGCTGTCGCCGGCGGCGGTGGTGTCCCTCACCTGCACGTCCTGTCTGGCCGGCACGTGCAGCGTGCCGGCCGGCTCCACCAGCAGCGCCCCTTGGGCGCCCAGGGTGGCCAGCACCCGGCCCGCGCCGCGCGCCAGCAGCCGGCGGGCGGCCGTTTCCGCCTCCGCGAGGGTGCGCGTCGGCAGGCCGGTGAGGTGGGCCAGCTCGATTTCGTTGGGCTTGATGAGGTCCACCAGGGCGTAGAGGGCGTCGGGCAGCGGCGCGGCCGGGGCCGGGTCCAGCACCATCAGCTTGCCCAGGCTCTTGGCGAGGCCGGCGGCGCGCGTCACCGTCTCGAGGGGAATTTCCAGCTGCGCGAGCACCGCGTCGGCCTCGGCGAAGCGGCGGCGTTGAAGGTCGACGTATTCCGGCGAGGTGGCCAGGTTGGCCCCGGGGCTGACGATGATGTTGTTGGCGCCGCGGTCGTCGACGGCGATGATGGCCAAGCCGGTGGTCTCGCCCGCCAGACGTTGGACGGCCGAGACGTCGACCCCGGCCGCCTGGAGGCCGGCCAGCAGCCGCTCGCCGTTTTCGTCGCGGCCCACCGAGCCCAGCATGGTCACCTCGGCCCCCAGCCGGGCGCAGGTCAGAGCCTGGTTGGCGCCCTTGCCGCCGCCGACGTGGCGAGGCTGGCCGCCCAAAATGGTTTCGCCCGGCGCCGGCAGGCGCGGCACCCGCACCACCAGGTCCATGTTGAGGCTGCCGACCACCACGAGCCGGCCCATCACAGGCCTCCCGCGGCCCGGCGCGCCGCGTCCGTCGTCCAGCCGGCCAGCTCGTCGAGAGAGAATCGCCGATAGCCGCGCATGTAGGTTTGGATGACGTCCCCCAGCGGCGCGATCCATTTGTCCGCGATGGGCCGGCCCATCACGCCCAGCGCGGTCAGGATCTGCCCGGCGTTGCAGTCGGTGTCCCGCCCGGCCTGGCAGATGATGTTCAAGGTGCGGTCGAAGTCGCCGCCGCCGTAATGCAGAGCCATGATTTCCGCGGCCGCGTTGGGGTAGGCGTGTATCCAGTGGTATTTTTCATGCCGCTCTTCGAGGATCCGCCAGGTTTCCCGCCAGTCCGTCCGGCGGCGGCACTCGTCGAGGGCGCCCTGGACCACCTGGCGGTATTCGGAGCGGGCCGGCATCAGGCTCGTCGTCCGTTCCAGGAGACGGTCCACGTCGTCTTCGACGAAGGCCAGGGAGGTCAGCACGGCGTTGAAAACCCCGCCTAGGGCCCCGTTGTTGGCGTGGGAGACCACGGCGTCGCGCCAGGCCAGCTCGGCGGCCAGCGCCGGGCGGCCGGGGGCGACCAGGCCGTGGACGGCCGAGCGCATCTGGGCCCCGATCCAATCGGAGAACCAGTTGTCGCGGCGGCCTGTCTCCGGCGGGGTCAGCCCGGCCCGGATGTTGGCCAGGGCCGTCTCCTCGGCGGAGTACCCGTCGGGGATCAGCGCCGCCCAGGCCAGGGCGATGTCGAGCGAGGAGACGTTGTGGCCGCGGCGGCCGAAGGCGTCGAGAAAGGCCAGCGCGTACGTCAGATCGTCGTTGTAGGTTTCCGGCGGCCGCAGGTAGCCGGTTATGTCGCCGTAGGCCTCGATGACGTTGGCCGAGGTGTAGCCCTCCATCTGGGTGCCCACGGAGGAGCCGACGATCTGCCCCAGCCAGCCGCCGCGCGTTCGGGCCGGGTAGTCGTCGGCCGCGGGGCCGTAGCTCCCGGGCGGCCCGAAGTCGACTTCGGCGGCCACGTCCTCCCACGTCAGATACTCCTTGAAGCTCCAATAGGGGCTGGCCGGGTCCCGCGGGGCCCGGCGCAGGGCGGCGAAGATTCGGGCGGTGACGACGTTGAGGCCCGGCAGATCTTCCGCGGCCGCCAGCCGCAGGCCTTCCGGCAGGAGGGCCTCGGCCTCGCCGACGTCATGGCCGCGGTTCTCCAGGGCCTGTATGGCCGCCGGCACCAGCCGGCAGGGGGCCAGCGAGCCGGGCACGACGCCGCTCCAATCGCGCAGCAGCTTGCGATCGCTCTCCTGGCCGGCCCGCTCGTATTGCAGCCAATTCTCCGCTCCGTTTTCCGGCTGCACGGGCTTGGCCGCGGCCATGGTCTCCAGCTCCAGCCGCCAGGCTTTCATGGCTTGACCTCCTTGGGGTCGGCCGCCGGCCCGGCGGCGCGGCGGCGCGCCCGGTGGCGGGAGTAGACGGCGATGGCCACGATGGTCACCAGGTAGGGCATCAGCTGCATCAGCTCCGGCGGGAGGCTCATCATCTGCAGCTGCACCGAAAGGGCGTCGGAGACGCTGAAGAGCAAGGTGGCCAAAAGGACCCCGCCGGGGACGCCGTGGCCCATGCTTTCGGCCGCCATGCCGATGAAGCCGCGGCCGGCCGTCATGTTTTTCGAGAAAAACGAGACGTAGCCCAGCGACATGAAGGCGCCGCCCAGCCCGGCCAGGGCGCCGGCGATGAACAGCGCCAGGTATTTGCACCTGGTCACCGACAGGCCCACCGATTCGGCCGCTTGGGGGTTTTCGCCCGCCGCGCGCAGCCGCAGGCCCGAACGGGTCTTGTAAAGAAAGAAATGGAGCGCGGCCACCGTCAGCAGCGAAACGTAGGTCAGCACGTTGTGCCCCGACAAAATGCGGCCCAGCACGGGGACGTCGGCCAGCAGCGGCACCCGCACGTTGGGGAGCGTCCCGGAGGACAGCGACTGGGTGGAGCCCTTCTCGCCGGTCAGGTAGTAGATGACGAATATCGTCAGCCCGCCGGCGAGGATGTTCAAGGCGATGCCGGCCAGAACCGGGTTGGCCTTCAGCGACAACGTCGCGTAGCCGAAAAGAAACGAGAGCGCCACGCCCGTCGCCATGCCGAACAGCAGGCCCTGGAACGGTCCCCCCAGCAGCCAGGCCCCGGCCGCCCCGGCCATGGCGCACATCAGCATGATGCCCTCGGTGGCGATGGAGTCGATGCCGCCTTTGGTGTAGACCAGGCAGGCCATGGAGGCGAACAGCAGCGGGGTCATGACCCGGATGGTGGCGAAGGCGAAGGAGACGAAGTCGATGCTGATGCCGCTAGCCATTGAGGGCCTCCTCTTTTCTGGCTTGCCGGACGACCAGCCGGCGCTGGTAGCCCTTCAAGATGGCCTCGGCCGAAATCAGCACGATGACCACGGCCTGGATGACGGCCACGATTTCGGAAGGCACGTCGGTCTCCCGGGCCATGATGTCGGCCCCGATGCGCAGATAGGCCAGAAAGAAGGCCGACAGAGGCACGAACTGCGGCTTGAACTGGGCGACGATGGCGATCAGCACCCCGTCCCACCCGTAGCCCGGCAGCCCCTGATATTGGAAGCGCTTGTACATGCCGAACATTTCCACCGCGCCGCCGAGCCCGGCGAGCATGCCGCCGATGAGCTGCGACAAGATGATGGTCCGGCCCACGTTGATGCCGGCGGCCTCGGCCAGGCGGCTGTTGTGGCCGATCATGGTCACCTTGTAGCCGAAGGAGGTGCGGTCCAACAGGACGTAGACCAGCGCCGCGCACCCCAGGGCCACGAAGACGCCGGCGTTGATGCGGGTGCCCGGTATCAGGCGGGGAAACAGCATGTTTGAGGGGAAGGCGTAGGAGTAGTTCGAGCTCATGGCCGGATCGTGCAAAATGTTGACGATGACGTAAAGCCCCAAATAAAGGAGCACGTAATTGAGCATCAGGCTCGTCACCAGCTCGTTGGCGTGACATTTGACCTTCAGCGCGCCCGGAATCAGCGACGAGACGCCCCCGGCCAGGGCCCCGGCGGCCAAGGCGACCAGCAGGTTCAAGCCGGCCGGCAGGTTCAGCGTCACCGCGCTGGCCGTGGCCGCCACGCAGGCGATGAAGAAGCCGCCCTCCATGGAAAGATTGAACAGCCCGGCCCGGTAGAGCATGGTCACCGACAGGCCCGTGAACATCAGAGGCGTCATGGCCTCGATGACGTTGCCGAACCGGCGCAGCGACGACAGGGGCCCGCCCAGAAACGACCGGATGGCCGCCTGCGGCTCCCGGCTGACCAGCAAAATGATGACGAAGACCAAGCCCAGAGCCAGGGTGACGGCCAGGGCCGTTTTGAGCATCTCGAAGCGGATCCGGCTATTTTTGTCCATGGGCGGCCGCCTCCTTGCTTTTGTAGCCCAGCATGCGCAGCCCCAGCTCCTCTTCGGTCACCGCGGCGGCGTCCTCGAAATAGGCCGCCGCCTCGCCTTCGCACATCACCAGGATGCTGTCGGAGAGCTCCAGAATTTCGTTGAGATCGGCCGACACCAAAAGGATCGCCTTGCCCGCGTCGCGCATTTCGACGATTTTTTTCCAAATGAACTCGTTGGCGCCCACGTCGATGCCCCGGGTGGGCTGGTTGGCGATGAGGACGTCGGGATCGGCCGACAATTCGCGGGCCACCACCACCTTCTGCATGTTGCCGCCCGACAGCAGCCCCGCCTCCTGGTCGGGCCCGCG
This sequence comes from Deltaproteobacteria bacterium, assembly GCA_031269485.1. Taxonomy (GTDB): domain Bacteria; phylum Desulfobacterota; class Desulfarculia; order Adiutricales; family Adiutricaceae; genus JAISZC01. The sequence goes on along the minus strand of JAISZC010000158.1, from coordinate 2,309 downwards.
GCACAGGATGTTGAAGGCCTCGATCAGCTCGCCGGCGTGGCGGGCGATTTTCCGGAGGCTGAGAAAGCCCCAGGTTTTCAAGGCCGGACTGTCCGCCCGGTCGGGGATCAGGTTTTGCCAGACGCTGCCGGCGGCGGCCAGCCCCAGAGTCAGGCGGTCCTCGGGGATGTACGACAGGCCCAAGTCCCGTATGCGGCGGATGCTCAGCCCCAAAATGTCGCGGCCCTTGACCAGGACCTGGCCCTCGGCGCCCCGGGCGAGCCCGAAGATGGCCTCGGCGAGCTCGTTTTGGCCGTTGCCCTCCACGCCGGCCACCCCCAGGATTTGGCCGGAGCGCAGCTGAAAGTCGACCTTTTTGAGCGTCGCCTTGCCGAAGCGGTTGGTCAGGCTCAAGCCGCGCGCCTCCAGCAACGGCGGACCCTCGCGCCGCGGACGCTTGTCGAGCTTGAGCACGACGTCCCGGCCGACCATCAGACGGGAAATTTCCTCCGGACAGGTTTGGGCGACCTTCAAGGCGCCGACGTTGCGTCCGGCCCGCAAGACGGTCACCCGGTCGCAAATTTTCATGACCTCGCGGATTTTATGGGAAATGAAAATGATGGTGTGATTGTTTTTTTTCAGCAGCAAAAGCTGCCCGAACAGCTCCTCGGTCTCCTGAGGGGTGAGCACGGCCGTGGGCTCGTCGAGGATCAGCAGCCTCGCCCCGCGCAGGAGCACTTTCAGCAGCTCCACCTTCTGCTTGAGCCCCACGGAAATGTCCTCCACCCGGGCCAGAGGGTCGACTTTCAGGTTGTAGCGTTCGCCCAGGGCGCGCGTCTCGGCGATGGCCCGCGCCGCGTTTATGACCGGGCCTTTGACCGGCTCCAGGCCCAGAATGATGTTTTCGTAAACTCTCAAGGAGTCCACCAGCATGAAATGCTGATGAACCATGCCGATGCCGCTTTTGATGACCGCGGCGGAAGCGGCGTGAACCAGATCGCGTCCGTCGAAGGTGATTCGCCCCTCGTCGTAGGCTTCGATTCCAAAAAGGATCTTCATCAGCGTGCTTTTGCCGGCGCCGTTTTCCCCCATCAGAGCGTGGATTTCCCCTTCCTCGACCGAAAGGCTCACGTCTTTGTTGGCCATCACTCCGTTGGGATAAATTTTGGTGATGCGGCTCATGTTGAGGATTTCGCGACCCATGGCTCCTCCCGCGGCGGCCCCGCCCCGGCGAGGGGCGGGGCCGCGTCGAGCTTGCGCTGATTTAAGGCTTGACGGAATCGATGATCCGGCCGATCGTCTCGGCCGGCGCGGACAAGGCCGAAGTCACGGCGGCCCGGCCCTCGACCACGTCCAGGCGGGCCTTTTCCACCTGGTCGCGGATGTCTTGGGGCACGTTTTTTTCGTAATATTCGTTGTAGGCGATGCCGGCCCCGTCCTCGACGATGCCCAGGCTCTCAAAGGTCCCCAAGGGGAGCTGCCCGGCGAGGAAGAGCTGTCCGGCCCGCGCCAGGCTTTTGTCGACGTTTTTCAGCACCGAGGTCAGAATGGCGTCGGCCGAGGCCTCGTCGGCGCCCTTGAAAAGCATGGCCTGGTCGGAGTCCACGCCGATGATGTAGCGGCCCAATTCCTTGGCCGCCTCGACGCAGCCCAGGCCCGCCTGCTCGGCGGCCGGAAAGACCACGTCGGCCCCCTGCTGGAACTGGGCCATGGCCACTTCCTTGCCCTTGGCCGTGTCGTCCCAACTGCCGATGTAGGAGACGATGACCTTGACGTCGGGGTTGACCGCCTTGGCCCCTTCGATGAAGCCCACCAGGAAGTCGGTGATGATGGGATGCTCCATGCCGCCGATGAAGCCGATCACGTTTTGGGGATTGGCCCCCTTCATGCTCGACTTGGTGACCAGGCCCGCCAGCGCCCCGGCCACGTAGGAGCCCTCGTTTTGCTTGTAGCTGATGGCGTAAATGTTGGGAAAGCCGTCTTTGAGCTCGGAGTCGTACAATACGAACTTCTGCTCGGGAAATTCTTTGGAGACGTCCTCGACGGTCTCGCTGGCGTTGGAGCCGTTGGTGACGATGAGATCCCATTCGCCGGACTCGGCCAGATCCATGTAGGCGGGCTCCCACTTGGTCTGGTCGCGGCCGATTTCGATGACCTTGGTCTTCCAGCCGGCGGCCTTCAGGGCGTCGAAGCCGCGATTGGCGGAATCGTTGAAGCTCTTGTCCCCCAGCAGTCCGGTGACGACCAGCACGGCCGAGGGCTCGGCGGCCGACGCCGGCGCCGAAAGCGACAAGACGGCCGAAAACGAGAAAACGAGGGCCAGGGCGGCC
>JAISZC010000128.1 GCA_031269485.1 Deltaproteobacteria bacterium | reverse complement strand
ATTGCATTAGTAAAATAATTGGCTTTTAATAAAACCACATTTGAATATGCTGTGGTGATAGGATAAATTTATCATAAAACTGTCATTTAATTAAATATACATAAATTTCAAAAAAAATTCCGAAGAACCGCTGTTTTTTCTTTTTTTTCGAGCCCCAAAAAACCATTTTGCATAGGCGACTAATTATGGTATGTTTTAAATGTTTTTAAAAAATTAACCATTAGTTTTTCAAATTTATCACCTTTATCTTTTTGCGAAAGTGATTCTAAACGATATTTGTCAAGTGTCGATTTAAGATTCATGATTACATTCTCTCAAAGATTTAAAATAACGTTATGCCAATTTTCGCGTTTTCGACAGCGCCAACGACAAAGCGACCTCTGGGGCGGTCAGGACCGGCAACGGCCGCTCGGCGCGCCGCAGCTCCCCGGACGACACAGACCCGATCTCGGCTGGACCTGCAGTTTACCACAAATTTCCGGCCTTTGATTTATTGCGGATTCGGGGCCTTGCCGCTTCAAGGCGCTGTCTCGACGGTTCGCCGGCGGACGGCCAGGCTTGCATGGAAATGGCGGAACCGCTCCGGCGAAGGCCCTTTAAAATGAGTTGAACAGGCAGACTTTGTCAATCTGGCCTATTTCCGCGGTTTTCGGGGCTGATGGAGGGCCGGCCGTCGCCGACCGGGGCTTGGACCCTTCATGCACGAAAAAAACGCCGCTGCCGCGCCGCAAGCCCGCAAGCCGCCGGACGCCGACCGAAAAGTCTCCGCCGTTCCGGGGACGGCGCCGGGCGACGCCACGACTCGCCGACGGCCGGCGGAAGACGGCGGGAATTGACCGACGGCTTCGCCCGCGCCGCCTGGCTTCGGCGGAACGCGGCCGCAGCCGGAGCGGTCGGTCTCGCCGGGCCTCAAAAGGTTCGCTTGATCCGGGCGGCGGGCCGGCGCCCGGCCAGTCCGTCTTCGGACGTTGTTTTTTGGTCCGTTCCCGGGTACATTGAGCCTCGAAAAGGCCATCGGGCCTCGAAAACGCGGAAGGTCGGGGGCCAAACGTCGCCCCAGGCCTCGGCGAGGCCGTCCAACCAACCGGAGGCCCGCGACCCTCATGAGCAAAGCCAAAAACCGCTTCATCTGCCGGGAATGCGGGCGCCTGTTCGCCGGCTGGCTGGGCCGGTGCCCCCGCTGCCAAGCCTGGGACAGCTTCGAGCCGGCCCCCGACAAGCCGGCCGTCACGGCCGCCGCGCCGTCCGAAGGCCGCGCGGCGGCCATGACGCTGGACGAAGTTCCGGCCGAGGAGGCCGTCCGGCTCAAAACGGGCCTGGCCGAGCTCGACCGGGTCCTGGGGGGCGGTCTGGCCCCCGGGGCGGTGGTGCTGCTGGCCGGGGAGCCCGGGGTCGGCAAGTCGACCCTGCTGCTGCAGGCCGCGGCCGGCACGGCCAAGCAGGGCCGCCGGCTGCTCTACGTGGCCGGCGAGGAGTCGGCCGTGCAGGTCAGGCTGCGGGCCGCCCGCCTGGGACTGGACTTGTCGAGCCTCTGGATTCTGCCGGCGGTCTCCCTGCCGGAGATCGAAGCCGAGATCGGCCGCGGCGGCTGGGACGTGCTGGCCGTGGATTCAGTCCAGACCCTTCAGCTGCCTGACTTGGGCGGGCCGGCCGGCAGCCCCGTCCAGGTCAGGGAGTGCGTCGCCCGGCTGACGGCCTTGGCCAAGTCGCAGGGCGCGCCGTTGTGGCTCGTGGGGCACATCACCAAAGAAGGCCAAATCGCCGGGCCCAAGCTTTTGGAGCACCTGGTGGACACGGTTTTGTTCTTCGAGGGCGAAAGAGACCGGCCGCTGAGGCTGCTGCGCGCCTTCAAAAACCGCTTCGGCTCGGTCAACGAGACGGGCGTCTTTGAGATGACCGGCTCGGGCCTCGGCGAGGTGACCAACCCCTCGGCCTTCTTTTTGGCCGAACGTCCCAAAGGCGCCTCGGGCTCGGCGGTGACGGCGATCATGGAGGGCTGCCGGCCGCTGCTGGTGGAGGTGCAGGCCCTGGTCAGCCCCAGTCCTTTGGCCATGCCGCGTCGTCAGACCGTGGGAGCCGACCCCACCAGAGCGAGCCTTTTGGCCGCGGTTTTGGAGAAAAAAGTTCGCCTGAAGCTCTACGACCGGGACGTCTTCGTCATCGTGGCCGGCGGGGCCAAAATCGGCGAGCCGGCGGCCGATTTGGCCGTGGCGGCGGCCGTCGCCTCCAGCTGGCTCGACCGGGCCTTGCCGCCCGATCTGCTCGTCGTGGGCGAGGTGGGCCTGGCCGGCGAGGTTCGCAGCGTGGGGCGGCTCAGAGAGAGGCTGGCCGAGGCGGCCAGGATGGGCTTCGCCCAGGCCGCCGTGCCGCTGGGCGAGCTGCGCGGGCTGAAAGGACTGGCCTTGGAGGCTTTGGGCGTGGAAAGCGTGGGGCAGTTTTTGGCCCGGCATCTGGGCTTCGCCGGCCGCGGCCGCGAGGAGACGCGGTCCAGGCGGTCGGAGGAGATCTGAAGCCGGGCCCAAGGCGAGACGGCGGAGCTCGCCGCCGGCCGTCAAGCCGACGGGACGGCGGCTATTTGACGCCCAAAGTGTTCTTGATGCCGCCCCAGGCTTTGAGACGCGCGGCGTCAAAACGCTTGAGGTCGTCGCTTTGACGGGTCCTGGTGAAGGCCGACAAGGCTTCGGCCTCGGCTATGAGATTTTGGATGATTTCGCTGATGGAGTCGATGAATTTCTGGTCTTCTTTGGATATTGTGAAATTCTGGCCTTGGTAGTAGTCCAGCCGAGCGCGGGCGTTGGTCAGGTAGGTTATGGTCTCGCCAAGCATGGAACGCACCACGTCCGGCCCGTAGACGTCTTTGCTGAGGACGTCGGCCAAAATGCCGATGTAGCCGTAGGATTGCAGCACGAAGCCGGCGCTGTAAGTGCCGAGAGTGGTCAGGTGGATGGCCTCGCGGCCTTCGACTGTCTGCGGGTCCTGAATGTTGGCGGCCGGCGGCAGGTTCTGGGCGGCCGCCGGCGAGGCGGCCCAAGCCAGGGCTAAAGCCAGCGCCAGGAGGCTTTTCTTCAATTTTTCCGTCATGAAACCTCGCTGAGGCGCCCGCAGGATTGCGGGCGCGGGCGGCATGTCGGCGTCGTGGCGGCCAGGCCGCCGGTTCGGCGCTCGCCCCATGCGTCTGAACGATTTGGGGGGTTTTGGGGTGGCTCGGGGCGCTTGGTTCGGCGCTCCCGTCTCTCGGCCCGAAGCCGGCCCGAAGCCGGCGCGCAGTCAGGCCCCAGTTTTCGGCCGCCCTCAAATATATCCTTTTTCGCCAAGGTCGTCAAACGCCAGAAACGCCCCGCCAAGAGCCCCGCCGGAGCCCCCTGGTCGCGGGAGCGGGGGCCCGATCCCTGGCGCTCCGCCGCCCGCCTGGCGCAGGCTTGAGAGGCCTGGGCCGACCGTCGCCGAGCGCTCTGGCGCTTGTCGGCGGGCCGGCTGTCGCCGGCCCCAAAGTCGCCGCGGCGGCCGGGTGGACTCGTCCCCGCTCGGCTCGCTCGGCTCGCGAGCCGCCGCCGAGCCTCGCCGCCCAGAGCGGCGCCACGCGACGAAGGCCTTTGCCTTCTCTCGACAAGCCTGGCCGATCTTTATTTTATCTTTATCGATCTCTTTATATCTTTTGTCCTTAAATTTAAAAAAATAGGCTTTATATGTGGTTTTATTATGCAATTTTATCAGCATGTTTTGCATCATTGACCGCTATAACCGCAAAAATAGGGTTAATTGGCATCAATTCAAATCTAGCAACTGCTATTAGAACTTTTATAGTTTTAATTCTATCATGGTCCATAGTCTTTGCAACAGATGTTCAAAATGAAATCTATACTATATCCAATAAAAATCTTATATTTCTAATTTTATCGGGTTTGTCGACTGGATTATCCTGGCTTTGTTATTTTAAGGCTCTCCAATTGGGACACATATCTCATGTCGCTCCAATTGATAAACTTAGCGTGGTATTAACTATTATTTTAGGCATAATATTTTTACACGAACCTGTCACTTTTAAATCAATAATTGGTAACATATTAATTGTTTCCGGTATTTTGATGTTTTTATAGAGAATAAAGCCAAAAATGGCAAGCCCGGACCCTGGACCGGGGCCTGGCCGTTCCCGAGGCGCGGGCCAAACGCTGGCCGAGCTCCGGCCGGCGCCGTCGGCCGGCCGTCGGTCGGCGCCCTGCCCTGCCCTGCCCTGCCCTGCCCTGCCCTGCCCTTTGAGATTAAAACCGGTTCTGGACTTGACGGTCCGGCTGGAGTAAAATCAGGATGATTTGCGGCCGCCAACTTGGCTCGACAGGACCGGCCGAGCCACGCCCGAGGGCGTCGTCAGAAGGCGTCGTAGGAAGGCGTCGTCAGACGGCGAAGCTGATCACGGACCGGCCGAGTCGCCAACGGCGTCTCAACGTAGCCGTTTAACTCATTGGTCACTAACAAAATGTAAGCCACGCGAGCTTGCTAGTCGTTTTTTTGCAATTAATATATCTAAAAAAATTTCTACATATCACAGCTATAATTGACTAAAAAGTCATTTTTATGGTCAGGTCGCCTAACGCGCCAAAATAAACTGCCGAAAGTCGTCGCCAGACGGCGGCCTCCTCGGCGAGGCATGAGGATCGCTTGTCATGATCGCCTGCGCCAACCTGTCCCAAGCCCGCTCGCGGCTGGCCCTCGCGTTTCTTCTCGCGGCCGCGCTGACCGCGCTGGCCTTGGTTCCGCGAGCCTCGGCGGCCACCACCGTCGACCGCATCGTGGCCCTGGTCAACAACGACGTCATCACTCTCAGCGAGCTCCAAGCCCGCCTCAAGAACATGACGCCCATCCTCCGGGGCAACGTCCAGCCTGGCCCCGACTTGGAGCGCCAGGTGCTCGACTACATGGTCGAGCTGGAGCTGCTGCATCAGGAAGCCCGCCGTCTGGGCATCGTCATCTCCGATCAGGAGGTGAACGCGGCGATGGAATCGATCAAGCAGGAAAACAACCTCACCGACGAGCAGCTCAAGGCCTCCTTGGCCCAAAGCGGCTTGACCGAGGCCGGCTTCCGCTCGGACGTCAAAGAGGAGATTTTGAAAAACCGGGTCTTGGGCGTCAACATCATGCGCAAGATCGTCGTCACCGAGCAGGAGGTGACGGCTTTCCTGCGCGGCGAGGGCCCCAGGGCCGCGGCCGGCTTGACCTTTACGCCGCCCTCCCCGGTGACAGACAGCTACGTGGTCAAGTTCATCCAGCTGGCCTCCCCGCGGGCCCAGGCGACCAAGGTCCTGGAGCAGGCGGCCAAGATCAAGGGCGAGATCGACGCCGGGCTGCCCTTCGCCGAGGCCGCCTCCCGCTACTCCCAAGGTCCTGAACGCGCCGACGGCGGCGCGACGGGCCTGACGGTGGCCGACCTGCATCCCCAGCTCCAAAACGTGGCCCGCGGTCTGGGCCCCGGCGAGGTCAGCCAGCCGTTGGACCTGGGCGAAGTGGTGCTGCTGATGACCGTCGAGCCGGGCCAGGCCGAGCCGGCGCTCGAGCTGGCGACCGAGCCGGCGACCCCAAAGAAGGGCGCCAAGGAGGAATTCGCGCCGGCCGAGCGGGAGGCCGCCAGGCGGCAGCTCGAGCAGGCCAAAATGCGCCAAAAATACGAAACTTGGATCTCGGAGCTCAAGCGCAAGGCCAACATTAAAATTAGCCTTTGAAACGCGGCGGGGCGACCCGGCCGGCCGCGCCTGTCCACGCCGGCGGCCGTTCAACGGCGGCCGCGCGCGGCGCGGGCGCGACCAGACCTGAGGCGGCGGCCCTTGCGAGGAGGAACGTGTCGGACAAAACTGAAGAATTCACGCTGGCGGCCATCGGCGAGCAGCTCAAAAGCGAGCGGGAAAAATTGGGGCAAACCCGCAGCGAAGTCGCCTCCATCACCAGACTCTCCATCGACCAAATCGTCAACCTGGAGGAAGGCCGCCCGCTGAACATGCCCCAAGTTTACATCCGGGGCTTTTTGCGGGTCTACGCCGAGCACCTTAATTTGGACGCCGCGAGCCTGCTGAGCGGCTACCGCCGGCTGACCGCCGCCCAAGGCGGCGGCGACGGGTCCTCCTTGACGCAAAAATACGTCGCCCCCAACATCGGCGCCAACGCCGACTCCGGCCTGGGCTGGCCAGTGGCCCTTATCTTGGCCGTGGCGGCCGTCGCCGCGCTCGCGCTGTGGCTCAACCCGACCTTGCGGACTCACGTGGCCGATCTGCTGCCTTTCGGCGACCGGCCGGCGGTGACCGCGTCCGTCGAGCCGCCTCAGGCCGCGGAGACGCCCGTCGCCCCGGCCCCGGAAGCGACGGCGGCGACGGACCAGTCGGCCGAGGGCTTTTCGGGACGGCTGTCGCTCAAGGCCGAACGGACCACCTGGTCGCAAGTGACGGTCGACGACCAGCCCATGGAGCACATTTTCTTCGAGGCCGGCCAAAGCCGTTCGTTCGAAGGGCGCAAGAGCATCTCGATCGTGGCCGGCGACGGTCAAGCCCTGCGGACGGAATGGAACGGCAAGGACTTCGGCCCGCTGGGCCCGGAGGGCCCGGTCGAGGTCTTCTTTCCGCTGATCCAGCCGCCGGACGCCCCGGCCAGCTGAAGCCGGCCGCCATTGGCCCGGACGCCGGAAGACGACGGACTCGACGAGCTCGCCGTCCCCCTTGTTCGTCAATATTTTTTCCGCGCCGCGGCGCTTGGTGACCGCCTTGACCCCTTATCGTCCCGTCTCGCCGGCCGCCGAGCGCCGTCCGCCGCAAGCCGCGTCCTCGCATGTCGCCCGCTCCGCTCCTTAACATAAAGCCCCTGCTGGAGGAGGGCCGCGAAAGCGAGCTGGCGGGCCTTTTGTCCTCGCTGCACCCGGCCGACGTGGCCGAGGCCCTCTCGCCGCTGGACATGGAGGACACCATCAAGGTGATGTCCTTCCTGGACATCCAGCAGGCGGCCGACGTGCTGGTGGAGCTCAGCGACTCCTCCCGCGACCAGGTGGCCCTGGGGCTGCCGCGCGACCAGCTCACCAAGCTGGTGGCCGAGATGGATTCCGACGACGCGGCCGACATCGTCGGCGACCTCGACGGGGCCGCGGCCGAGGAGGTGCTGTCGGCCATCGGGGGCGAGGACTCCGAGGACGTCCGGCGTCTTTTGATGTACGACGGGGAGACCGCCGGCGGGCTGATGCAGATCGAGCTCATCTCGGCCGCCGACTCCGACGCCGTGGCCGAGGTGGTCGAAAAAATTCGCGAGGTGGGCGAAGATTACGACGAGCTGGGCCAAATTTTCGTCGTGGGGCCTGATCGCTCGTTTTTGGGCGCCGTCAGCCTCAAAAGCCTTCTTTTGGCCTCGCCTCGGCAATCGATCGGCGAGCTGGTCAGAAAGCCGACGGCCCTGGTGGTCCGCGTCGACGAAGACCAGGAATCGGTGGCCCAGAAATTTCAAAAGTACGACGTGCGCTCCGCGCCGGTGGTCGACAGCCAAAACCGTCTGCTGGGCCGCATCACCGTCGACGACATCATGGACGTGGTCAATCAGGAGGCCGACAAGGATTTTTACCGCCTGGCGGGCTCCTCCGAAGAGGAGATCTACGCCAGCGGCGCCCTGAGGACCGCCGCCCTGCGGCTGCCCTGGCTGCTGTTCAACCTCGGCGGAGGCTTCATCACCAGCTTCATCTTGACCCGCTTTGAGGCGTCCCTGGTCAAGACCATGGCCCTGGTGACCTTCGTGCCCCTGGTCATGAGCCTTTCCGGGGCCGTGGGCTCCCAGTCGGCCACCATCACCGTGCGCGGCCTGGCCACCGGACGCATCGCCGCCGGCCAGCTGGCGCGCAACCTTCTCAAGGAGCAGAAGGTCACGACCTTCATGGCCCTGACCTTCGGGCTGGCCATCGCCCTGCTCTCGGGCTCGCTCCACCAGGCCCTGAGGCTGGGGCTGGCGGTGGGCCTGTCGGTGGCCTCGGCGGTGCTGGTGTCGGCCTTTTTGGGGGCCATCATCCCAGTCTTCTTCAAAACCGTGCGCGTGGACCCGGCCTTGGCCTCCGGTCCGGTGGTGACCTCGGTCAACGACGTGGTCAGCTTGCTCATCTACATCGTCATCGGAACCTCGTTGGCCTGAGCCGGCGGCGGCCGGCGCCGGCCGAAGGACCCGCCGGGCGCGGCCGAAGGAGTCGTCAACTTGCTTGCTCAAGGCTCGCTTCGCAAGGGACCGTCGCCCGCTCCGCCGTCCCCGTCGGCGCGTCAGTCATGAAAGGCGCGCCAGCCCGCTCCGCCGGCGCCTTGGCTTTGCCCCGCCGCGTCCGGCTGGGGCCGAGCTCGATCAACTTGCGCCTGCTCGCCCAAATGCTCGATCTGCGCGTCGGCCAGCGGGGCGACGAGCTGATCTTCGCCGACGCCGACCAGGCCGACCAGGCCAAGCAGGCGCTGGCCCGCAAGGCTCTGGCCGCCCTGGACACCTTTCCGACCCTCGGCGAAACCCCCAGCCCCTGGGAGGTCGAGCGCCTAGGCGAGCTGCTCAAGGCCGACCCCGAGCTGGACGTCGACGAGTTTTTCCGGGGCCGCCGGCCTCAGCTGGGGCCGGAACGGCCCATCGTGGCCCGGACGCCGGCCCAGCGCGCCTACCTGGAGGCCATCGACGCCCACGATTTGGTCTTCGGCCTGGGGCCGGCCGGCACCGGCAAGACGTACCTGGCGGTGGCCATGGCCGTGGAGGCCCTCCTCCGCGGCCGGGTCTCAAGGCTGGTGCTGACCCGGCCGGCCGTGGAGGCCGGGGAGCGCCTGGGCTTTCTGCCGGGCGATCTGGCCGAGAAGATCGATCCCTATCTGCGGCCCCTCTACGACGCCCTCGCCGAGCTGATGCCCGCGGAGAAGTTCGTCAAGTTTCAGGAAAAGCGGCTCGTCGAGGTGGCCCCCTTGGCCTTCATGCGCGGCCGGACCTTGTCGGGGGCCTTCGTCATCCTTGACGAGGCCCAAAACACGACCCCCGAGCAGATGAAAATGTTTCTGACCCGCCTGGGGCCGGGCGCCAAAGCCGTGGTGACGGGCGATCCCGGACAAAGCGATCTCCCCGGCGGCCGGCCCGGCGGCCTTTTGGACGCCATGGAGCTGCTGCCCGGCCTCGAAGGCGTGGCCTTCTGCCGCTTCGAGGCCCGCGACTCGGTCCGCCACGGCTTGGTGCGCCGCATCTTGGCGGCTTACGAAAGCCGAACGACGGCGCCGCCGAAGACGCCGGATCCGGCCGGCCGTTCCCGCCCCTGAAGGAACCAGTCCAATTTGGTGCCGACATGACCGAACGCAAAAATACCCGAACGGCCCCCGGCCTGCGCCCCAAGACCTGGCGCCTGCGGCCGATTTGGCCGCCCCCCGGCCCGGAGCGCCGGACCTGGCTTTTTCGGTGCACGATGGTCTTTCTGGCGGCCGCCCTGACGGTCGCGCTGACCAATCCGGCCCCCGAGAGCTACGAGCTCGGCAAGGTGGCCAAGCGCACCGTCCGCAGCGACCGCGACTTCCAGGTCAGCGACCCGGAAGCCACCGCCGAGGCCCGCTTGGCGGCCTTCGACGCCGTGGTCCCCTTGTTCATCCTCGACGACCGCGTCGGCTCCACGGCCAGCTACGAAGCCCGCAGCCTGTTCCGGCAAGGCCGCGCCCTGCTGGCCAGCGGCGCGCCCGCGCCGCCGCCGGATCTCGAGGACAGCTTCTGCGCGGTCTTCGCCGGCCCGGACTGCGCCCGGTTGCTGCAGGACTGCTGGCGCGCCGGCTTTCGCGACGACCTGGAGCGCTCGGTGGCTTGGCTGTCCTTGGAGTTCCTCGCCGAAGGCCTGCTGGAGGAAAACCCCGAATTGGCCGGCTTCGACGGCCGCTCCGTGGAAATCAGCCGCGTCGGCTCAGGCCGCTCGACGACCTCCTTCAATTCGCTCATGACCGTGGCCCAAGCCCGGCTGCTGACCGAGTCCCGAGCCCGCCTGGTCGATTCGGCCCTGGGCGCCGAGGACGTCAGCCTCGCCGCTTCGCTGACCATGGCCCTCCTGCGGCCCAACCTGATCTTGGACCGGACCGCGCTCGACCGCCGCCGGATCAAGGCGGCGGCGGCCGTCCCCGAGACGATCCGCAAGGTGGCCGCCGGCGAGGTCCTCGTCCGCGAGGGCGAGGCCGTCGGCCGCGTGGCCCGGCTCAAGCTCGAAGCCCTCAAGAGCCTCTCCGAAAGAAGCCTGTGGGCGCAGCGCTCCCTGGGGCTCTTCGTCCTGCTTTTGGTCTTCATGACCGTGGCCCAGACCCTCCACAACCTCGACCCCAAGAACGCCCTCAATCTCCGCGAGATGATCCTGTTCTCGTCTCTGATGCTGATCTTCATCTTGCTGTCGTGGCTTTCCGTCCGGCTCGGCCGGGGCCTGGCCACGGCCTTCGACCTCGTCGAGGCCCGCACGATCTTCCTGGCCATGCCCATCCCCGCCGCGGCCATGCTGGGGGCCATCTTCCTGGGCCTGCGTCGCTCGGTCTTTCTTGGCTTTCTGGGCTCGCTGCTGGCCGCCATCGTGGCCCCCATCGACACGGTGTCGGCCTTCATCTACCTGTGCAACGGCTCGCTCATCTCCGTGTGGCGGCTCAAGCACGTCAGCGAGCGCGGCCGCCTCATCCCCTCGGCCGCGCTGACGGCCGGCGTCAATCTGCTGACCTTGGCCGGCATGTCCATCATGAACGGCGATCTCCTCAGCCTGCAAAGCCTCAACGACGCCTACGCCTGCGTGGCCTCGGGCCTGCTGTCGGGGGTGATCGCCAGCGGCCTGGTGGCGCCCATCGAGTCCGGCCTGGGGCTGACCACCAACCTCAAGCTCATGGAGCTGGGCAACCTCAACCGGCCGCTGCTGCGCGAGCTGATGCTGGCCGCGCCGGGAACCTACCACCACTCGGTCATCGTCGGCAGCATGGTCGAGGCCGCGGCCGAGGCCATCGGCGCCAACCCCCATCTGGCCCGGGTCGGGGCCTATTACCACGACATCGGCAAAATCCGCAAGCCGCTCTACTTCGTCGAAAACCAGCTGGGCGAAAACAGGCACGAAACCCTGACCCCGACCATGTCGGCGCTGGTGCTGACGGGCCACGTCAAGGACGGCGTCGAGATGGCCAAGGCCCACGGCCTCCCGCCCCAGCTGACCGACATCGTCGAGCAGCACCACGGCACGAGCCTGATGGCCTACTTTTTTCACAAAGCCAAGGAAAATCGCGCCCCCAACAGCCCCGACGTCAACGAAGGCGATTTTCGCTACCCAGGCCCCAGGCCGGCCTCCAAGGAGGCCGGCCTGGTCATGCTGGCCGACGTCTGCGAGGCGGCGACCCGCTCGCTGACCGAGCCGACGCCCGTCAAGATTCAGGAACTGGTCAGAAACCTGATCAACCGCATCTTCGACGACGGCCAGCTCGACGCCTCCGAGCTGGTGCTCCGGGACGTCACCGAGACCATCCGGGTCTTCGCCAACATCCTGGTGGGCATCTACCACCGCCGCATCGCCTACCCGGTCATCACCAAGGAGGCGGCCAGCGAGCAGGCGGCCAAGAGCAAGATCATCTACCGCCAGCACGCCGACGAGCCGGGCGACAAGCGCCTGACCCATTAGCGGAGCTTCTTCGGACGGCCCGCGCCCTTTGGACTCTCGCGGACGCCGCCCCTTTTTCGGGCCCCATCTTCGCGGCCTCAGACGACAGGGAGCGCCGACCCGTGGCCTCAGCGACGATCATCAACGACCAAAATTTTTTGGAGCTCTCCGAGACGGCCCTCAAGCGCCGCCTGGAAAAAATCCTGCGGTCCCTCGGCCTCGGCCGAGCGCGGCTGGAGGTGCTGCTGACCGACGACGAGGAGATCCGCCGCCTCAACCGCGACTTTCGGCGCGTCGACCGCAGCACCAACGTCTTGGCCTTTCCCAACACCGACCTGGCCGCCGGCCTGGCCGACCACCTCGGCGAGCTGGCCCTGTCGACCGAGACGGTGCGGCGCGAGGCGGCCGAGCGGCAGATCGAGCCCGACGAGCTTTTTCACTTTTATCTCGTCCACGGCCTGCTGCACCTGCTGGGGCACGACCACGAGCTGGGCCCGCAGGCCGAGGAGGCCCAAAACGAAGAAACCGAAAGGCTTCTGAGCCTCATGCCCCGGCGCCTGCGGCCCTTTCGCGCCAAGGCCTCGTTGTGATACATTGGACCGAGAGCCCGCCTCGAAAAACCGCCGCCGCGGCCCCGCCCAGGGCCTTGGGCCTAACTGCCGGCCGCGGCCGCTCGACGCTTTCCGAGCCGTCGACTTGAAGCCCCGG
>JAISZC010000078.1 GCA_031269485.1 Deltaproteobacteria bacterium | reverse complement strand
GAGAGAGAGAGAGAGAGAGAGAGAAGGTAATATTGTCAACTTTGAGGCAAAGGACGAGAAGGTCGCGGAGACCGGCAAGTCGTCATGGCCTAGCGGATAGAGCACTGTGGTCACCACCTTAAAACTGCCGGCCGATTCAGCCAGCTGAAAGTCCGAAGCCGAGGCTGGAGAGCGCATTGGCGATTGAGCCGCGACGCAGCTGAAATGGCTGACAAAAAGTCCTCGCCATGGAAGCGAAGACCCGACGGGCGACGAGATCTCGCAAAAAAAGCTATTCGCCGCAAACTGACGCTGGCGCCATTTAGCCGGCCGCGACCAGATAAGCTCTGTCCCGCCATCTTCCGATCCGGCGCAACACGTCGGGCTGATTCAGAAAAAGTTCGTCGGGCGGCAGGCCTTGTCGGCGAGGCGGCGGCGGCTACGATCTTCTCCAGCGTCAAGGGCCACTCCGAGTTGGGCGGAGGCTGGCTGAACGCGAAAGTTTTCGGAGCGTCTTCGTCCAGAACCGCATCAAGACCGAACGTGCCAAGGCCAAAATTAAAAAAACCGGCGGCGGCCAGTTCGGCTCATCGGTTCGGCGAGCCTTGGCGAGACGTCCTGCCGAGCCGTCTGCAACAGGAGCCAAGCCAAGTTCGGCGCGCCGGCGACGACGTCCGCAGCCTCCCCAAAAGAGCTGGCTTTGACCGGGTTCAAGCTCGGCAGCTGAACGCGGCCGATTGGGCGGTCGCCCTGGTCGACGCCGGGGGCGAGGCGGCGGCGGTCGAATCCGCTTCCGAATCCGCTTCCGAATCCGCTTCATGGGTTTCGATAGGTCAGTCTGCTCGCCGTCGACAGCCGCCAACGCGATTGTTGGCGAGGGAAACCAGCGAAGCAAAACAGAAGATCGTCCGCCGGCATTATACAACAGCTTGATCTCGAAATGGAGCGCTTTTCGGTCCTCGCGGCCCGAGTCTTGTTGGGCGGCAATCAATCGCCCGCCTTGAGCCTCGGCTCGACGTCGCCGATTTTGTCGCTGGCCTACCTCGCGCCTTTATGGGGCGCGTAGCGCTCTTGTTTCGCCCGCCCTCAGCAGGCTTCGTCCGCGTGGCCCGATGGCTTTTCCGGCCAGGCTTTTTCGCCAATGACCTCGAATAATTTGACCGCTCCCTCGCTCTGCGCCCACAGTTTTTTCGCAGCGCCCAGGCCCAGTCTCGGCATTGGAACGCCCGTTCGGGAGCGCCCGGCCTTGGAGGATGGGCTCCAAACTGGGCTCTTGGCGGGTTTCGAGCTTCGAACGCGTACGGCCTCAAAGCCGAGGCGAGCTGTCCTGGCTTGCGGACGTCCTTTTCGCGCTGTTGCGCTTGCGCAGCGTGCCTCCACGACGTTTTGGCAGATCCTCCAACCGGCCAGGCTCAGCGTGGGCCACCCGCGAAATATGACCATAATGAGGAGCTCGGCGAGCGCTTCGGCAGCGTGCGCGGGGCCGCAAGCAATGCTGCAGGCAGCGCCGGGGTTTTTCCGGGACGGGCGCCTCCGGGCGGCTGGCGCGGCGCCGTCTTCGGCGGCGAGACCGTTGCGGCCGGCGAAAAGAAATTGACGGCGTTTCGTCGCGCCGCGCCTTGCCGTGCCCCGCCCGGAAGCGCCGCATCGCGTCGCGCCGTGCCGCGCCGCGGCTTGAGCTTGGCGCCCCAGCCAACCTGCCCGGACCGCAGGCGCCGGGCTGGGTAGCGCCATGGCGGCCGCAAGCTGCCGCTGGCGCGGCTCTCGATGCCTCTGGCCGAGGACTTGGCCGAGACCTGGAACGGCCGCCGGCCGCCGCCGGCCGCCGTTTTGCGGCTATTGACAGGCTTTTGGGGCGTAGTAAAATGACCAAGCGCCTTACCCGTTTTGTCTTTTCGCCTCAGCGGCGCTCCTCGCTCCGACGAACCCAGCGGCGACCGTTCGTTCGGGCCGGCTGGCCCCTGCTCGGTCGCATCCCGCCCTCCCAACCTTACACAGGCCTGAGATTAAGAAGGATTTCTGGCCTCTTCTGCTGGAAAAAACATGACAACCACCCCACCTACGGCCCCGTTGAGGGCACTTTTCTCAAGATTTTCTGGCCGCCCAGCAGGCACGGCCAACCACCCGGGTTGCCTATGCTAAACCGCACCTTCCTTCACCTGGCTGGCGTCAGAAGCTTCAAACGGGAACGTGCGCTGTGGCGCAAGGGCATCTTGGATTGGGACACGCTGGCCGCCTACCGCCGCTCTCTGATGCCCACGCCGGAACCCTCCGCCTGGCCGGAACCTCGCTGGCTCGCCGAATCCCAGCAAGCTCTGGCCGAGGACGACGTCGACTTCTTCTTGGATCGCATCCCGCCCAAGGAGCATTTTCGCCTGGCTCTCCACTACCCCGCCGAGGTGGCCTTTCTCGACATCGAGACCACCGGCCTGAGCCTCAAAAACAACACCATCACCTTGGTGGGCTGGTCCATCGGCGGACGCTTCGAGGTCTACATCGCCGAGCTCGACACGCCCGACCGTCTGATCAAGGCCATGGCCGAGGCCAAGGCCCTGGTCACCTTCAACGGCAAGCTATTTGACGTCAAGTTTCTGGAAAAAGAGTTTCCCGACATCAGGCTGCCCAGGACCCACGTCGATCTGCGTTTTTTGGGTCAACGGGTTGGCCTGCGGGGCGGCCAGAAGGCCATCGAGAAATTTTTGGGCCTCAGCCGCCCAGGCGATGTTAGCGTCGGGTCCGACGCGTCGGCGTTGTGGCGGAAGTTCAAGTCCGGCGACGACTCGGCCTTAAGAAAGCTCATCAACTACAATCACGCCGACGTCGAGGGCATGAAGCCCATCTTCGACGCCTGCGTCTCCAGGCTCATCGACCACGGCGAGCTGCCGCCGATCTCCGAGCTCAGAAACATCTTCGCCCCCTTGACCGTCGCGCCCGGCACCTGGACCCGCGACGGCGCGCCGTTTCCCGTCGTCGAATTCGCCTCCAGACCGCGCATCTACTTCGCGGAGCTCAACCGCCTCCACAGCCTCAAAAGTCTCTCCGTCCTGGGTCTGGCCCCTTTGCCCGGCCCGGGCGAACGTCTGGGGGCGGCCGCCCTGGTCGGTCGCCGCGCCTCGGTCGTCGAGCTGAAAAACGAGCGGGAGCTGATGGGCTTGGCCAGCGCCGTCAAGCCCCGCTTGGCCGTCCTGGGCCTCAACCCCGTCGTCTTCGAGGGCGGCGAGTCCTCCGGCGTTCGCCAAGCCGGCCGGGCGCTGGCCGACAAGCTGCGCAGCTTCGGCTGCGCGGTCATTGAGGCCCTTTTTCCGTCCGTCTTGGAAGTCTTGGGCGTCTTCGGCCAGTCTCCCGGCCCGGCCGCCCTGCTGAGCAACCTGCGAGACTACGGACTGCTGGGCCGCCTGGACGCCATCAGCCTGCCGGCCGTCGAGGCGGCCGCCTCGGCCGTCTTCGGCCAGCTCTTTTGGGCCGGCAAGTTTGAAAAAAGCCGCCTCGACGACGGCAGCGACCTGTTTAGCCCCGATCTGGCCGCCGACTCGGAGCCCTGGCTGGATCGGCTCGTCCTGGCCTTCAGCGGACCGGCCGGCGCCGGCAAAACCTCGGCGGCCGACTATTTGAGCACCGAACTAGGCTTCTCGCCGTTGGCCGGCCTCCACGCCTTGGTCGACCACAACCACACCTCCCCGCGGAAAGACTTCCCCCAATTCGTCCCTGGCCTCCAGCGCCCCTGGGAGAGCCGACAAACGTCGCCCTGCCGGGCCCTGGTCGTCGACGGACTGACCCGGGCCGAGGAGGCGGCGGCCTTTCGCGAGGCCTTCGGGCCGGCCTTCGTCCATTGCCGCATTGATCGCCCGAGCTCCGCGGGCGGCTTGCCGCCCTCGGCGGCGGATCATTGGGACTCCTACGGCCTGGCCGACGTGACTCTCCTCAACGACGCGACTTTGGCCGATCTGCACGATTTGACGGCCTGGGTCGTCAAAAATCGACGCAGCCTGTGGCTTTGAACGCGCCGCCGGGCGGACCGGCGGCCTCCCAATTGAGAGCAAATTGTCCCAATTGAGAGGTGGCGGACCGACGGCCGCGGCTTCCGATCGCCCGACCAGGGCTGCCAATTGAGAGCAAATTGTCCCAATTGACAGCTTGCGGACCGACGGCCGCGGCCTCCGATCGCCCGACCTGGCCTCCCAATTGAGAGCAAATTGTCCTAATTGATAGCTTGCGGACCGACGGCCGCGGCCACCGATCGCCCGACCGGGCCTCCCAATTGAGAGCAAAATGTCCCAATTGACAGCTTGCAGACCGACGGCCGCGGCCTCCGATCGCCTGACCGGGCCTCCCAATTGAGAGCAAAATGTCTCAATCGAGAGGCGGCTGCGGTCGGCCTTTGGCAAGCTGGCCGGAAAAAGCCTGAAGAGTCCGACGAGGCCTCGCCGGAGCGGGCGAAGCCTTGGGCGTGCAGAGGCGAGAGATCCGGCGACGAGCGGGTTGGAACAGTTCTCTTGACATCTATCCATACCTACAATATTATGGGTACTATTGTTGCCATAGGCGAAGCTGCAAAAGCATTGGGTGTTTCCATTACTACGCTTCGGCGCTGGGAGGCGGCGGGAAAGCTGACGCCTGCTCGAACGACTTCCGGACA
>JAISZC010000030.1 GCA_031269485.1 Deltaproteobacteria bacterium | reverse complement strand
GAAATTGATTAAACGAAATTATGGTAAATTACCACAAAACCTAAAAATAAAAAATCAATAAGTCATTTAATTAAAATAAAACGCATAACTCCTAAACTTTTACTTGAATATTTCGAATGTTTTAAAAAATATTAGTATTAAGAACTTAATTATAAGAACTTAATTTATGAAATGAGTGATCCTATTGTATTTGTAAAATAATTGGCTTTTTAATAAAACATATATGAATATGATGGGGTGATAGGATAAATTTATCATAAAACTGCATTTAATTAAATATATATATAAATTTCAAAAAATTTTCTAAATACATCTGTTTTTTGAGCCCTCGAAAAACCATTTTATATTGACCACTAATTAATGATAATTTAAAAAATTTTAACGACTTATACTTAAAAATTTTAGATTATTTATCGATTAGTTTATTATTATTTTCCTCTCATCTTTAGCCTCCCACAGGCAGACAGACGCTTGCCCGCGCCGGCGACCTGGACCAGGGACGGCCGCTTTTAGGGCTTGAAAGGGGCGCCCCATATTTGGTATCTTGTGCCAGCCCGGCTGGCGCCGGCGCCCGTCACTGGACCCCCTCCCGAAAGCCGACGGCTCATGTCAGACCTCCTGGCGGCCCTCGATCTGGGCTCCAACACCTTCCGGCTGTTGCTGGCCCCAGCCGACCCGGACGTCTCGGCTCTCGCCGCCCGCCGAGTCTGGCAGGAGTTTCCCCGCCTCTCCGAAGGCCTCAAGCCCGGCGGCCGCCTGGGCGCGGAGCCCCTCCAGCGGGCTTGGGCCGCTCTGGACGCTTTTGAGGCCGTGCTGGCCGCCGAGCGCCCCCGAAAAGTTTTGGCCGGGGCCACCATGTTCGCCCGCCAAGCCGCCGACGGGCCCGAGTTTTTGGCCGAGGCGGCCCGCCGCTACGGCTGGGAGACGACTCTGCTGAGCGGGACCCAGGAAGCCTTTCTGTCGGCGGCCGGCGTTTTGTCGAGCCTCGCTCCCCGACCGTCGGAGGCCTTGATCTTCGATGTCGGCGGCCGCTCGACGGAGTTCGTCAAAGTCGAAGGCGGCCGGATCGTCCAAACCCAAAGCCTGGAGTTGGGCGTGGTGGGCCTCACCGAGCAGTTCGTCTCCGGCGCTCCGGCCCGGCCCGAGGAGCTGGCGGCCGTCGCCGCCGAGGTCCGCCGCCGGTTGGCGGCGGCTGTCTGGAGGCCGCTGAGCAGCGAGTCGATCTTGGCGGGCACGGCCGGCACGGTGACGACGGTGACGGCGATGTTGCTCAAGCTGCCGAAATACGACCCTGCGTTGATCAACAATTCCGTGGTCGAACGCCAAGCCGCCGAGACCTTGTTGGCCGAGCTGGCCGCCGAGACCCTCGAACGCCGCCACGCCCGGGTCGGCCTCCACCCCAAAAGAGCCGACGTCATAGTCGCCGGGTTGGCCGAAGTGGTCGCCGTGCTGGATTTTTTCCAAAAAGACCGCCTGACCGTCAGCGACGGCAGCCTGCTGGAAGGCCTGTGGCTGGCCGCGGCGGGCCTGACGCCGCTCGAGCCGCCTTCTTTCGAGACCCCGACGCCTGCTCCGGCTTCGGTTCCGCCGTCGCCGCCTTCTTCACCCGAGGTTGGACCATGACCGCCGCGCCCGCCGATTCCGCCGTTTTTCCCGAAGGACTCACTTTCGACGATCTTCTCCTGGTGCCGGCCTATTCCGAGGTGGTGCCCGCGGAGGTCGAGCTGGCCACCCGGTTGACCGACGGCATCGTCCTCAACGCGCCGCTGCTCAGCGCGGCCATGGACACGGTGACCGAAGCGGCCACGGCCATCACCATGGCCCGCCACGGAGGCTTGGGCGTCATCCACCGCAACATGCGCATCGACGAGCAGGCCTTCGAGGTGGAAAAAGTCAAAAAAAGCGAAAGCGGCATGATCGTCGACCCCGTGACCGTGACGCCCAGCGCCAAAGTCCAAGCTGTCAAGCAACTCATGGAACAATACCACATTTCGGGCGTGCCCGTGGTCGAAAACGGCGGGCTCAGAGGCATCGTCACCAACCGTGATCTGCGCTTCGAGATCGATTTCGACCGGCCCGTCGAGGAAGTCATGACCAAGGAGGGCCTCGTCACAGCCGAAGAGGGCATCACGCTCCAAGACGCCAAAAGGCTCCTCCACGAAAACCGCATCGAAAAGCTGCTGGTGGTCGACCCCCATGGCCGGCTGGTGGGCCTGATCACCATCAAGGACATCGAAAAAGTCCGCCAGTTCCCCCAGGCCTGCAAGGACGGCAAGGGCCGGCTGCGGACGGCCGCGGCCCTGGGCTCCGACTCCACGACCATGGAGCGGGCCGAGGCCCTGATCAAGGCGCAGGCGGATCTTTTGGTGGTTGATTCGGCTCACGGCCATTCCAAGAACATCCTCAACGTGGTCAGAGAAGTCAAGGCCGCCTGGCCCTCGGTGGAACTGGCGGCCGGCAACGTGGCGACTCCGGAGGGCGTGCGGGCGCTCGTCGAGGCGGGCTGCTCGGCCGTCAAGGTGGGCGTCGGCCCGGGCTCGATTTGCACCACGCGCATCATCGCCGGCGTGGGCGTGCCCCAAATGACGGCCATCTTCGAGTGCGCCGCCGAGGCCAGCCGGCTCGGCAGCCGCATCATCGCCGACGGCGGCATCAAGTTCTCCGGCGACGTCGTCAAGGCCTTGGCCGGCGGCGCGGCCGGCGTGATGCTGGGCTCGCTTCTGGCCGGCACCGAAGAGAGCCCAGGCGAAACCATCCTGTACCAAGGCCGCTCCTACAAGACCTATCGCGGCATGGGCTCGATCGAGGCCATGCGCGAGGGCTCGGCCGACCGCTACGGCCAGCGCCTGGGCGAAGAAAAGGCCAAGCTGGTGCCCGAAGGCATCGTCGGGCGGGTTCCCTTCCGAGGACAGCTCTCGGAGACCATATATCAGCTGCTGGGCGGCTTGAGGGCCGGCATGGGCTATTTGGGCGCGGCCAACCCCGAGGAGCTGCGCCGCAAGGCCCGCTTCGTGCGCATCACCTCGGCCGGCCTCAAGGAAAGCCACGTCCACGACGTCATAATCACCACCGAGGCCCCGAACTACCGCCTGTCGTCCAGTTGAGCCGGCGGCTCGCCCGACGTCGGCCTGGGACGGCGTGTCCCGGCGGCCGGGCTCGCCGGGCCTTGGCCTTTGCGGGCTTTCAGCTTTGCGGCCTATCGGA
>JAISZC010000238.1 GCA_031269485.1 Deltaproteobacteria bacterium | reverse complement strand
GGCGCGGCTCAGGCGGCCGGGTTGCGGGCGCCGCGGGAATTTCGGGGGCGGCTGAGGAAGAGGCGGCGGCCGACGGCCCCTCCGGCTGGCGCGGCTCGGGCGGCTCGGACGTCAAGCCTTGATCCAAGGCCGACCGCAAGGCCTCCATGATTCTGGCCCGGCGAGTTTTGATGGTGGCGTCCAAGCGTCCGGCGTCCGACTCCATGATCAAATCCCCCGGCCCCAAGGAAGGGTCGGCGCGGAACTCGACGTCGACCGAGCCGCCGACCTGGCTGCGCAGCCCCGCGCCGGCCGCCTCGATTTCGGCCAAATCTTCGGGGCGGACCCGAAAGACGGCGCGCCGGCATTTCTGCAGGCTCTCCACGCAGGCCGACAGCGCGCCGGCGGCCAAGCCGCGGCCGTTTTCAATTTCCTTGTCGACGATGGCCTCGGCCGCTTCCACGGCCAACGCAATCATCTGGGGCGCGTTTTCGCGCCACAGCTCCCGCCACAAATCGCCGACGCGTTCGACAATTTTAAAAAAGCCCGCGGCCCGGCCCAAAACTTCCTCGCGGCCTTGCCGGCGGCCCTCCGCCAAACCTTTGACCCGGCCTTCCTCCAAGCCCTGAGCCAGGCCCTGAGCCCGAGCCTGGGCGCCGCCCTCGGCCTCGCGACGGTCAAGCTCGGCCTCGCGGGCCGTCAAGGCCGCCAGTTTTTCCTCCAGCGCCCGGCCTTCGTCCGCCAGAAGCGCTTGCCGGGCCTCGACGGAGGCCAGAGCCGCGGCGGCCTCGGCGGCCTCGCGGGCGGCCTGCTCTTTGAGCCTGAGAGTTTCCTCGGCCCCGCCGGCGGCGTCTTGGAAAGCTTGTTGCGCCCGCTCGCGGGCCTGGACCATCAAAGCCTCCATGTCCTTTTCGGCCTGGACCCGGGCCTGCGCGTCGCGGGCCTCGACCTGAGCCTTGAGCTCGGCCTCCAAGGCCTCCATCTTGGCGCGGACCCCCGAAGCCGCCTGCGCCTCGTGCTCTTCCGCCCGCCGACGGGCGTCGGCGACGATCTGCGCGGCTTGCGCGCGGGCCTGCTCCAAGGTGACGGCCACGCCGGTGTCGCGTCGATCGAAGCTTTCGAAATCGAAAGCCGCCACCGGCTGGGGACGTCGGTCTTCGACGAACTCCCGTCCGGCGCCGCGGCCGGGCTCGAAGGGCGCGAACAAATATTCCAAAGAAGGCGTCCCGGCCTCGGGCGCCGCCGGCTGACGGAGCCACTCCGGCCGAGCCGGCGCCGGGGGCCGCTCGAAAGCCTCGAAGACGACCGGGCGCGCCGCCGGGGGCGAACCCTCCTCGGGGGCGGCGCGGCCGTCGAAGACGTCGGGACGGAAGCCTGACGCGCGCCGGCGGTCGCCCGAGAAATCGTCGAAGCGGGCGTCGGAATGACGGCTCTCAGACAAACTGATCCCCTCCGTCGCCCTTGCCGATGACTATCTTGCCCTCGGCCTCGAGCTTCTTGGCCGCCCTGAGGATGGCTTGCTGGGCCTTTTCGACGTCGGCCAGCCTGGTCGGACCCATGGCCTCGAGATCTTCCCGGATCAAGTCGGCGGCCCGCTCGGAGAGGTTGGCGAAGATTTTTTCCTGCATGGCCGGCGAGGCGGCCTTGAGCGACAGCGTCAGCTCGTCGTTGTTGACCTCCTTGAGGATGGTGCGGATGGAACGGTCGTCGACGTTGATGAGATCCTCGAAGACGAACATGAGCTTGCGCACCTCGTTGGCCAGATCCGAGCGCTCCTCTTCGAGCTTGGTCAGGATGGCGTTTTCGGTGTTTTGATCGACCTGATTGAGAATTTCGGCCACGGTGCCGCTGCCGCCGGCCGGCCGGCCGCCCACCGGTCCTTGGGCCTTGATCTCCTCGCGCAGCACCTGCTCGACCTCGTCGAGCACGGAAATGGGCACCGAGTCGAGATCGGCGATGCGCAGCATCACGTCCTGCTGCAGCGGCTCGGGAAATTCGGAAATGATTTGAGCGGCCTTGCCCGGATCGATGTGGGCCAGCACCAAGGCGATGGTCTGGGGATGCTCGTTGCGGATGAAATTGCCCAAGGCCTTGGCGTCGATGTTCTTGATGTTGGAAAAAGGCACGGGCGAGTTGACGTCCTGGATGAGCCCGCCGGCGCGTTCTCCGTCGAGAGCCCTTTCGATGGTGGTTTTGAAAAAATCGTCGCCTTTGACCCTAATGTCGCCTGGCTCGTCGACGGCCTGCATGAACTCCCACAAAACGTCCTGGATCTGGCCGGGCGAGACGTTTTGGATGTTGCTCATGGCCTTGCCCAGGCTTTTTATCTCAATGTCCTCAAGCTCCTTGAACACCTCGGCGGTGAACTCCTCGCCCATGGTCAGCAGAAAGATGGCCGCCTTCTCCGGGCCGGCCAGCTCGGCCGGCTTGCCCTTGCCTTCGTCGCGGGCCATCGCTCACCTCTCTTGGGACTGTTCCTGGGGCTTTTGCTCGATCCAGCTTCTGATGAGGCCCACGGTGCGGTCCATGTTGTCTCTGGCCAGCGGCATCATCCGCTCGCGGTTGAGCTGACCGTAGACCAGCTTCTTGGGCGTCTCCTCCATCTCGTCGGGCTCCTCGTCGTCGTACGGATCGACGTCCTCGTCGACCTCTTCGAGCTCATCGGGCTCGTCCGCCTCGAGACGGGACGCCACCAGGGCGGGCTCGGCCACGGCCGCGGGCGCGCGGGGAGGCAAAGGCAGCGGCAGGTTGTCGCCGCCGGGCCCGCTCAAGGGGTAGTCGGGCAGCACGGCCTGCTCGGCTCCGGAACCGGCCGGTTCGACCTCTTTTTTCAGCCAGCTGAACAGGGGCCGAACCACGAACAGAAAGAAGAGGATCATGAGCAGCAGATTCAAGAAGGGCCGTCCGAACTCCCGCAGCAGATCGATCAGGAACATGGCCCAGACCGAGACGGTTTCCTCGCGGTAGAATTCCAGGCTGGTCACCGACACGACGTCTCCTCTCGCTTCATTGAAGCCGATGGTGTTTTCGATGGCCTCTTTGAGCTGGGCCAGACGCTCCTCGGGCAGAGGGTTGAAAACCCTGGTCCCGTCCGCGGCCAGCGTAAAGAAGCCGTCGACCAGGACGGCCACGCTGATCTTCTTGAGATCCCCGGAGGCGGCCACGGTCTGGCGCTTGATGTTGGTCACCTCGTAGTTGGTGGTCTCCACCGACCGGCTGTAGACTTCCTGATTGCCGCCCTGCCCCGAATTTTGCCGGTTGGCCGTGCCCAGCTCGTAGGTGGCGTTGGGGATGCCGGCGTTGGCCCGGCCGGGGCCCTGGGTCCGCTCCTGCTCGCGTTGCTCGCTTCTGACGGCCGTGCGCTCAGGGTCGTAGATGTCCTCGCTGGTGACCACTTCCTTGAGATCCAAATCGACGTTGACCTGGGTGGTGGCCTTGAAGGGCCCCAGGACCTTCTCCAGCATGGCGTTGATGCGAGCGGCCAAATCCCGCTCGAAGGCCCGCTTTTGCTTGAGCTGATCGTCGTTCAGCAGGCCCGGCTTTTGGGAGTCCTTGCTCCACAAAAGGCCGCCGTCGACGTCAATGACCGAAACGCTGTCGGGCGTCAGCCCGTCGACGGCCGAGGTCAGCAGGTGCACCAAGCCCATCAGCTTGGCCTTGTCGAGCTCGGCGCCGCGCCTCAAGGTCAGCACGACCGAGGCTGCGGGCTCTTTTTGATCTTCGATGAACAGGGTTTCCCGGGGCACCGTCAGGTGAATGCGCGCGTCGGTCACCTCGGGAAAGCGCATGATGGTCCGCTCAAGCTCGCCCGTCACGGCCCGCTGAAGCTGAATCTTCTGCTCCATGTCGGTGACGCCCAGACGATGCTCGTCGAACAGCTCGAAGCCCACGCCGCTTTTGGCCGGCAGGCCTTTCATGGCCAAATCGAGCCTGGTCTCCTGGACCCGGCCGACCGGCATCTCGATGACCGTTCCGTCGCCCGACAGCCGGTAAGGCTGATTCTCCTTTTTGAGCTCCGCCGTGATGGACCCGGCGTCCTCGGGCGAAAGGCCGGTGTAGAGCACCTCGTAGGAGGTCCGGGAGTTGGAGGAGAAGAACCAAATCAAGGCGCCGACGATCAGAACCAGCGTCACGCCCGCCAAGACCAGCTTGGAAGGCGGGGCCGCGGCGAGGCGCTCGCGTCCTCGGGAGACCTGGTCGGAAAAATTGAAAGCCATGATTAACCTCTCGGGCCGCGGATCCGGCGTTTCCCAAAAATAAGGAAACCCGAAGGCCAAAGCTAGCAAAAGACGGGCCATTTTTTGGGGAGCCTGCTGGCGACGGGCGGCCCCAAGCAAGCGGGACCCGAAACGGCGGAGAGGATCGGAAAAAGCGGCCGCGAGGGCCTGACGGCCCTGCGTGGACGCGGAAAAACTATAACTTTTCGCGAGATGAATGTAAAGCCTCGGCGCCGGACCGGCGGCGCTCGCGGCGAGGTTCGCTTCTCGGCCGCGAGCCGCCGATCAGACGACGCCTCGCCGGAGGCCGGCCGACGCCAAAAAAGCCCGCCGGCGGCGGCCGCCGCCGCCAAATGGCTCGAGACGCAAAATCTCATTTTCAGCTTGACGATTAAAAAATCACTTGACCATAGACATCAAAGCTGGACTAATTTTGCCGTTAAAAGGCGAGCCATTGTTGGGAGACTTGCCGGGCGGCGCGAAAAATCGGCGCCGAGACGGCTGAAAGGACTGGCCGCCTGAAAGCCTTCAGTTGGAGGGGCCTAAACGGGCCACGGACCTAAATTTGGCGCATTTGGCGTTAAAAAGGAAGGCAATGAGGCGAGCGCCCGCTCGGCCTGGCGCCCCAAGCGAGGCCTCCGTCGCCCAGCAACGGCCTAGATTGCGCCATACCGGACGAAATTTGTTAAAACCTTGCCGTGGCTGGGCTTCATAATGGCCAAGCTCAATTATGAAGCCGGCCACGGAGCGATTTTCCTTTGACCAGGCGACCAATTGACGACCAAAGATAAAAACTTTAAAATTGATGATAAATCTTCTTATTAATAAAATTAAAAGATTATATGCTTTATTTTTTTATGAGCAGTTTACGATTTAATATTTATTGATTAAAAATAATACGTGGGGCCAGACGCTCTGTTCGCCATTTGGCCCCTGTTGACCATCGCAATTATACGGCGCCACTTCAACTCAAAGCCCCAACTGGCCCGACCATATTTGAACTATTTTTTGCGCTTGAGCCTATATTTGAGGCTGGGACGGCCGCCGGTGTCGTAGTCAACTTCGCTGGTCACGTCCTGCCGTTCCACGAGATGGTTGAGGTAGCGGCGAACGGTGACTCGCGACAAGCCGATCTTGGAGGCCAAATCAGCGCAGCTGAGCCGATCGCCGGCGGCCTCCTCGAAAGCCTGACGCAGCAGCTCCATCGTGGCCGGCTGGAGGCCTTTGGGGGCGTCCTCGGTCAGGATCGCGGCTCGCCGCTCGGTCGCGACGCCCGTGAAGAGCTGATCGATGGCCTGCTGATTGAGGCCGTCGTCCGAGTCCAGCATGCGCAGCCGCAGGAGGCATTTTTCCATGGCTTCCTGAAACCGGGCCTTGGTGAAGGGCTTGACCAGGTAGTCGGCGATCCCCAGCCGCAGCAGCTCCTCGACCTGCTTGGGGTCGTTGGCGGCGGTGACCATCACGGCCTGGCTCCGGCAGCCCTCGGCCCGCAGACGCCTGAGCAGCTCCACGCCGTCGATTTCGGGCAGCCTGACGTCCAAGACGAGCACGTCGGCCGGGCGGCGACGCAAATGATCCCAAGCCTGCCGACCGTCGGAAAAAACGCCGGCCAGCCTCAGGCCGGGCGTCTGGTCGAGGTATTGACCGTTAATCTGGGCGACCATGGGGTCGTCCTCCACGATGACGACTTCCGCCGGCTTCATGTCAAATCCCGCGGCGCGCGCCGCCCGGCCTGAGGGACCGCGCCGGACGCGCCGCCGCGGCTAACTTTCCGGCCGACGGCGAGCCCGCTCACCAGCCGCCCCTGAGAACTCTGGGCCGACGGAAAACCAAGGTCATCGACGTGCCCACGCCTTTTTCCGACTCGACGGACAACTCGCCGCCCGCCTCGGCCATCACGGCCTTCACCAAGCCCAGGCCCGTCCCCCGCCCCTCGCCCTTGGTGGTCCAGCCGGGCTCGCCCAGCCGCGCGATCTCCTCCGCGGTCAGGCCCACGCCGGTGTCGTCGACGACCACCATCAGGCTTTGCTCGTCCTCGCGGACCAGCAGGGATATTTCCGCGTCGCCCGGCGAAGGCTTGGCGCCGATGGCCTCGATGGCGTTTTCCGTCAAATTGCCCACGATCGTGACCAAATTTCTGGTCGACAAAAAGTGGCTGCGCCGCGGCACGACGCTGTCGGCCAAGACGTTGAGCCTGACGCCCAGCTCGTGGCAGCGGCTGATCTTCGCCAGCATCAGAGCCGCCAGGACGCGGTTGCCGATGGTTTTGGCCGCCGTGGACAACGTCGCGCTCTGGACCTGGCCGACGGACATGATGTACCGCTCGGCGCGCGCCACCTCGCCAGCCTGCAAAAGGCCCAAAATCACGTGCAGCTGGTTCATGAACTCATGGGTGTTGGCTCTCAGGGCCTCCAAGACGTGGTTGACGCCGGTGAGCTGCTCGGCGAGGCGGACCAGCTCGGTGCGGTCCCGCAAAATGGCCAGCGCGCCGATGACGCCGTCCGCGGATTTGATGGGCAGGCGCTCGAAGAAGAGGCTCTGCTCGTTGAGGCTCAGAGCGCGCTCCCGGGCGGGCCGCTCGTCGCGAGCCTCCTTGAGCCGCAGCTGCGGAAAGGCCTCGTCGACGTCGCGGCCGACGACGTCCTGGGCGACGACGTCGAGCATGCCCTCGGCGGCGGCGTTCAAAAGGACGATGGCGCCGCGCTCGTTGACGGCCAAAAGCCCCTCCTCCAGGGAATCCATGACCTCGCCGCGGCGCAGAAAGATGGCCGCGATCTGATCCGGCTCGAAGCCCAATAGGGCGCGCTTGATGCTCAAGGCCGACAAGACGGCCGCGCTCACGCCGAAGGCCAGAGTCAAAATCAAGGCCTGCAGATGCGAGGCGACGACCTGGCGGCGCAGCGCGTCGAGGTTGGAGGTCAGCATGCTGACGTGGACGAAGCCCAGCTGACGGCCGTCGGCGTCGAGGACCGGCTGGAACCAACGCAGCTGCGGGCCCAAGGTGCCGACGGCCTTGGAGGCGTAGGCTTGGCCGGCCACGGCCGGACCTTCGTCGCCGCCGAGGAATTTCTCGCCCACCAGGGATTTGTTCGGATGGTAGAGCCGCACGGAGTTCTGATCGGCCAAGGTCACCACGTCGATGGAATTGGTTTCGTCGGCCAAGACGGCGTCAAGATAGGCCACCAGCTCGGGCGAGGCCCGGCCGGTCCGGTAGGCTTCGACGACCAGCCCTTTGGCGGCCAGCAGCTTGGCGACGGTGGCCAAGTTCCGCTCCAGGCCGCTTTCCAGCAAGCCCACGCTCTTATGAACGCTCAAGCCCAAGCTCAAAAGTATCGTCGCGCCGATCACGACGACCTCCAGCCACGTCAGCCTGGCGACGAGCGACATGCTGCGGCCGGCCGACTTGGTCATGGAGGCCTCCCTGAGGCGCGAACCCAACGCGCGCAGGCCGCGATCAAGCGGCCTTGAAAGGCTAGGCTTGGCGCGGTTCGATGAACATTGTAGCACGGCCGTCGGCCGGAAAAAATTGTCCCGGCCCAAGAGCCGGCCATTTGAGGGCGCCGCGGGACCGAGTCGCGGCCAGCTTGGACGCCGGCTTGGGCGGCCGGCTTGGGCGGAGGCCTGGCCCGAGTTTTTTTCATCTCTGACGTCCGGCGCTGGAGAGGACGCCAAACAAGCGGCTCAAAAGAAACAGACCAGCCGCTTGGGCCCGACGACGGTCTTCATCGACGGGCGCCATCGACGAGGCCAGATGGGGCCAGACGGGGCGCGCGAGCGGCCCCAAGCCGCCGAGCCCGAAATCCAAAAAATTTGGTCCGCCGGCCAAGCTGCCGAGACTCAAACCCAAGCCGATTGGCCCGGTTCTCAAGCGATCAGGCCTTCAGCTCCGGAAAAAACCTCAGGCCCCGCGGCGGAAAACCTGCGGAAAACCTGCAGGAACGCGAAGGACGACGCCAATTGACGGGGTTTAATTAATTGCCGAAGGTTTCATAACTTTCATATGGCTAGGCAGGCACCCCCCTTGGTCTTACAGTTGCCTTACTGCATGAAAAAACTGGGCCTCCGCGACGGAGGTCGCCTCAGACCAAAAAAAATCATCTTCCGCCCGCCAGGAGCGCAAGCTGAATCAAGGGCGGTCAAAGGAGTCGATCATGAACGACGGCGCGACCATCGCCAATCCAGCCGCGACCTTCGCCAAACGCCTAAACTGGCAGCTCTACGGCATGCCTTGGTCATATTTCGTCTTTTTCAGCGTGGCCGTGGTGGCGGCCGCCTTCCTCGGCCGGCTGCCAGGCGGCATGATCGGCGCCTTTCCTCTGATGATTGTGCTTGGCGCGGTGTTCAACCTCATCGGCGACAAGACGCCGATCATAAACACCTTCCTGGGCGGCGGCGCCATCGTGGTCATCTTCGGCTCGGCGGCCGTCTCCACCTTCGGCCTGCTGCCCAAGGCGGTTTTGGACAACATGGCCCAATTCATGAAGGGCGGGGCGTTTTTGGATTTTTACATCGCCTCTCTCATCACCGGCTCCATCATGGGCATGAGCCGCAAGCTGCTGATCAAGGCCGCTCTGCGCTATTTGCCGGTCATCTTGGGCGCGGTGGCCGTCGCTTTGAGCCTTGGCGCCTTGGCGGGCTTCTTGACCGGCTACGGCGCCCAGAAGGCCGTCTTCTTCATCGCCATTCCCATCATGGGCGGCGGCATGGGCGCCGGCGCGGTGCCGCTGGCCAAAATCTTCGGAGAAGGCCTGGGAACCGATCCCGGCGTGATGCTCTCCATCATGGTTCCGGCGGTGGCCTTGGGCAACGCTTTGGCCATCATTTGCGGCGGCTTGCTTCACCGGCTTGGCCTGACTTTCAAAAAATTGTCCGGCCAGGGCCATCTCATGACGATTGACGACGGCCAAGCCGCCGCCGACGGCGCCAAGCTGGAAAAAGAGGAGGCCATCAGCCTCGACGATCTTGATTTGACCAAAATGGGGTCCGGACTGCTGATCGCCTCGTCCTTCTTCGTCTTAGGCGCCCTTTTGAACATGGTCTTTCCGGCCGTCCACGGCTACGCCTGGATGATCCTTTCCGTGGCCGTCGCCAAGGTCTTGGGCCTGTTGAGCCGCAAAATGGAAATCTGCTGCTTTCAGTGGTTCCAGTTCGTCATGAAAAATCTCACCGGCGTCCTTTTGGTGGGCATCGGCGTGGCCTACACCGATCTCAACGAGGTGGTCGCCGCCTTGTCGCCCGCGTATGTCCTGATGATCGTGGCCACCGTGATAGGCGCCATCATCGGCGCCGGCCTGGTCGGCAAGCTGGTGGGCTTCTTCTTCATCGAGTCGTCCATCACCGGCGGGCTGTGCATGGCCAACATGGGCGGCACCGGCGACGTGGCGGTGCTTTCGGCCGCCAAACGCATGGAGCTGATGCCCTTCGCCCAAATATCGTCGCGCATCGGCGGGGCCTTCATGCTCATTTTGTCGAGCGTTCTGCTGCAACTTTTCCTTTGATCCGGCGAACGTCGGCCTGTTTTGTCCGATCTTTCGATCTTCATCGAGCGGCCGGGGCCGCGAGCCCCGACCGCGAACCAATCATCATATATCACGCCTCAAGCGTTCCAAGCTGAGGACTTTTGAAATCTTAAAGACGCGCTGGAGCGCTTTCGGCGCGAAAAAAATCGGAAATCTGGCCGCCTCCTCGCCATCGGCGAGGCTTTCAGGCGCTTTTGTCGAACAAGACGCCGTCATTTTGGCTTGAGACTGTCTTTGGCTTGAGCCGCTCTTTAATCGCTCCTGTCGGCCGGCCTTTTCGGCCGGCCGCTTGCCAATCAGCTGCAGCCCGCGGCTTTCGAGCCTGGGTCTTTCTAAAATATTAGCCGCGCCAAAGACATTCGGCGCAGGAGAACAATAATGGACTACGCCGCCTTAGCCTCGGAAAAGCACCGCCAATGGCGGGGCAAGCTGGAAACCGTTCCCAAGATGCCCATCAAGAACAAGGAAGACTTGTCGGTGGCCTACACCCCAGGCGTGGCTCAGCCGTGCCTGGACATTCAGAAAAATCCCGACTTGAGCTACGAGCTCACCGGCCGTTG
>JAISZC010000207.1 GCA_031269485.1 Deltaproteobacteria bacterium | reverse complement strand
CGCGCGGCGGACTCGGGCCGGGCGGGCGAGGCCGGGCAGTCTCTCGGCGGCCGGCCAGCGGACGGCTTGGTCGCCGCCGGCGCCGGCGGAGCTGGCGTGGCCGGCGATTCAGGCGGCGCCGGACGAGGCGCGGCGCCGGGCCGGTCGGCCGCGCCGGTCGACGGGCTGGACACGTCCGACGGAGCCGGCCCGCCCGCCGGCGGCGGCCTGGTTCTGAGGGCCGAGCCGGCGGAGTTGACGGCCTGGAGCCGGGTCAACTTGACCTTGACGGCCGAGCTCGACGGCCGGCCGCTGGCCGGCGCGGCGCTGCGTCTGGCGTCCGGGCCCCAGTGGCCCAACCTCAGAGAAGAGCCGCGACGTCTGGACCGGCGCGGGCGGCTGATCTTGCGCGGTCTGGAGGTCGCCGGACCCCAGGCGGAGGCTTGGCTGATGGCCGTCGTCGACGGCCGGCCGGCGGCGGGCCGCGTGACGATCAAATCCTCCGGCGCCGAGCTGACCTTGCTGCGGCTGACGCCGGAGGACGCGGTGACCGGCTGGCGGGCGGAGATCCAAGCTTGGGTGGACGGCCGGCCGGCCCAGGCCGGGACCAGGGCGCGCCTTGAGCGGTCGTCGGCTTTTCCGAACTTGCGCTCCGTCACGCGGCCGGTCGGGCCGGACGGCCGGCTGACCTTGCGGGGGCTGGCTCGGCCTCTGGCGGGGGCCGGGGAGCCGGCCTTGAGGGGGACGCTGGGTCCAGGCCGGCCTGTCGGACTGCTCCTGACGCCGGCGGCTCAGGCGGGCCAAGCTGACCAGGCTGATCAAGCTGACCAGGCGGGCCAGGCGGATCAATCGAAGCAGGCGGCTTGGCTGGCCCAGGCCGGCCAGCCGCCTGGCCAGCGGCCTGGCCAGCGGCCTGGCCAGCCGCCAGACCAGCGACCTGACCAGGCCGCGGAGCCCGCGGACCAGGGCGCGGACCAGGGCGCCGGCTCCGATTTGGGCTTCGGGCTGGCTTGGGAATCCGGGGAGCAGGCGAGTCCAAGGTCTGGTTCGCGTCCGGCCTCCACGGCCGCGACCTTGGTCCAGGCCGGCTTGGAGCTGCTGGACCTGCCGCGGCCCATCGGCGAGTCTGACGAGGCCGCGGCGGTCCAGGCCGGCTCGGCGACCGGCCGCCGCGGCCAGTTAGGCCGGGGCGAGCGCGGCCGAGCGGGCCGGCGCTCCGCGCGGGGCGTCCGGCTCGACCCGCAGGCGGCCGTGGTCGCCGGCTTGGCCGGCCAAGCTCGGGCCGTGGCCGCCGAGCGGCTGGCCGGCCTGGCCGGCTGGGCCGAATCCGCCGGCGGGCGGTTTAGGCTGGCTTTGGGCTTGTCGGAGTTCGGCCGGCCCGAGGGCGGCGTCAGGTGGCTCAAGCCCTTCGCGGGGGACGAGGACGGCTTGTTCTTTTTTCAGACCGGCTTGGCGACGGTCGACGACGGCCGGCTGACGGTCCACGCCGGCTTGGGCCGGCGCGACTCGCTGGCCGACGGCTTCGGGACCTTGGGCTGGAACGTTTTCATGGATCACGAGCCCGGCCGCGGCCATCTGCGGGGCGGGGCCGGGCTGGAGCTGGGCGCCGGGGGGCTGACGGCCGCCGCCAACTTGTATCTTCCGCTGAGCTCCTGGCGGGGGACGGAGGGCCTGCTGGCCGAGGAGCGGCCGGCGGCCGGCTGGGACGCCCGTCTGACGGGGCGGCTGCCGTTTTGCCGTCCGGTGTCGCTGTCGCTGGGCTACGAGCGTTGGCGGGGCCAAGGGCTCGAGTTCGGGGGCGGGCTGAGGCCCTTGTCGGCTCGGGGCGGGCTGAGCGCCGCGGTCGAGTGGCGGCCCGCGCCCATGGTTTCGGCCCGTCTCGAGCATGGCCCGGGCCGGCGTTTGCGGCCCAGGCTCGCGGCGTCGTTCAGCCTCGATCTGACCCAGGCCGGCCGGCTGCTCGACGAGGCGACGGAGCTCGCCTGGAACGGAGGACTGGACTTCGTGGAGCGCAATTACGATATGCCGCTGGAGTTTAGGGAAAAGTTCGTTCTTTTCGTGCTTCTGATCGACGCAGGGCCCGACGGGCGGCATGTCTTCAAGCTCCAAGACGGCTTCGGGCGGCCGCTGCCCCATTATCCGGCCGTGGTCCGGGTCGTCGACTCGCGCGTGACGATCCTCGATCCGCAGACGCGCGAGCCCAGAAGCGAGTTCGTCAGCGGCCCCGACGGGCTCTTTGAGGCGCTCTTCGCGACCGGCGCGCCGGAAGGCGCCCAAACGACCATCATCGTCTCGGCCGACGGCGGCCAGGGGCAATTCCCGCTGGCGCTGCCGGGGTCGCCCGAGCCCGAGCCAGAGCCAGAACCAGAGCCAGAGCCCGAGCCCGAGCCCGAGCCAGAGCCCGAGCCAGTGCCCGAGCCAGTGCCCGAGCCAGAGCCCGAGCCAGAGCCAGAGCCAGAGCCCGAGCCAGCGCGCGAGCCAGCGCCTAAGCCAGCACCCGAGCCAGTGCCCGAACCAGCGCCTAAGCCAGCACCTAAGCCAGCACCTAAGCCAGCACCTAAGCCAGCGCCGAAGCCAGCACCTGAACCAGCGCCGAAGCC
>JAISZC010000241.1 GCA_031269485.1 Deltaproteobacteria bacterium | reverse complement strand
GCTGGCCATTCGGCCCGCCGCCTGCGGCGTCAGGCGCGGCCGAACTTTCGGCCGGATTCGCCTCCGGCGATGGCTCCGACGATGGCTCGGACGAGCCGGCGGACAGCTCGCCGGCGCCTTGAGCTTGGCCGCCAGAGGCGCTGTCGGCGGACCCGTCGGCCTTCGTTCCGTCAGGGCCGTCAGGGTCGTCGGCGCCGAGCTCGTCTTGTCCGGCTTGATGTTTGTCGTCTGAAGCCGAATCTTGAGCCAAATCTTGAGCCGAATGTTGAGCCGCCGGGGCCGGCTCCTCGGGCTCCTCGGGCTCCTCCGGACCGGCCAGCTCGACGCGCCACTCCCGGAGCAGCTCGGCCTTGAGCTTGTCCAGCAAGTAGCCGTTTTCCAAAAGCTCCTGCTCCAGGCCCGACAAGTCGTCCGCGGCCTCCTCGCGGCCGCGTCGGACCGCGCGGGCCTCCTCGTCGAAGCCGGCGATTTTTTCCCGGCCGGCGGCGATGGCCCGGCGCAGCTCGCCGACCTTGAGCTCGGCCTCCTGGAGCTTTTCCGGACCGTCGGCGGATTCTTCCTCCAAAAGGCTCGCCTCGGCCTCGGCGGCGTCAAGAACTTCGTCCAGCTCCTCGATGGAGGCCGTCAGAACGTCATGGCGCCGCTGGAGGCCGCCGAGCCATTTGACCACTCTGGCCAGCTCGCGCTTGACTATTTCCAGCCGATCGGACAACGAGTCGGCCTCGGCCGCGACGGCCCGGCCCTGCTCGCGGATCTCGTCGAGCTCCTCGGCGCGGACGTCGGCCTCTTGGGACGCCTGACGCCAGGCCTCTTCGAGGTCTTTGAGCTGGGCGACCGCGGCCGACCGGTCGGCCTCGGCTTGGGCCGCCTTCCGGGCGCAGCCGAGCGTTTCGGCCTCGTTGCGGGCCAGCTCGGCCGCCAGCGAGTCTCGGCGGATGACCAGCCCTTTTTCTTCGGCCGCGGCCACCATGATCTTCGAGTTGGCCTCGGCCAAATCGGCCGTCAAGGAGTTTTTGCGGCTCTCGGCCGCGGCCAGGGCCTCGGCCGCGGCGTCGGCCGCGTCCCGGACCGTCTCATGGCTTTTTTTGACGGCCGCCAAGGCCTCTTCGGCGATCCGGACCTCGGCCTGGGCGGTCTCCAGTTCCTTGAGGCGAGCCAAGAGGCCGGCCGGGGGAGGCTTGGGAGCCTTGGGATCCTTGGGATCCTTGGGGGCTTTGGGGTCCTTGGGGGCTTTCGAGGCGGGGCTCCCGCCGACGGCCATGAAGTCGCGGCCCAAGTACTGCCCGGCCCGGGTGAGCTTCGGGGGGCGGTCGGCGGCCAGATCCTCCAAGACCAGCTCGTCGCCGAGCTCAAAGGGCCCCAGCAGGGCTTCGGCCAGGCCGCCCGGCCCCAGCCGGTCGCGGCAGACGAAGCCGCAGCGGCCCAAGCCGCGCTCCTTGGCGCGCCGGACGGCCGACAGGCCCGCTTCGCGATCTTCCACCAGCAGCCAGGCCAGCCGTTCGCCCAAGGCCGCCTCGACCGCCTCCTCGTAGCCGTCGGGCGGCGCCAGCGCCTCGGCCACCGGGCCCAGCAGGCCCGACGAACGCAGGGCCGGATCGTTCATCAAAATTTTGACGCCCTCCGGATACCAGCCAAAATCGTCCTTGAGGCCCTCCATGGTGGCCAGCTTGGTCGAGGCGGCCACCAGGCGGTTTTCGGCGGCCGCCGACTCTCGCGCGGCCGCCTCCATGGCGGCCCGGCTCTCGTCGCGCTCCTCGCGGGCCGTCTCGAGCCGCTCCAAGACGTCCGCCCAATCCTCCTCCAGCCCGCGCTTGAAGGTTTCGCGGGAGGCCAGCCGCTGCCGGGCCTCGGTCAAGGTCAGCTCCGAGCCGTTGCGCTCCAACTCCAGCTCCTTGCGGCGTTCTTTCAGGTGGGCCGCGAGGCTCTCGGCCCCGGCCAGAGCCTCGCCCTGCCGTCGCTCCTGGTCGCGGGCCGCCTCGCAGGCGGCGGCGGCGCGGTCGCGGCTCGCCTCGTGCCGGTCCAGGGCGCCCTTGAGAACCTGCCAACGCTCCCTGAGCTCGGCGCGACCCCGGTCGGCCTCGGCCGCCCGGACCTCGAGCTCGCCCAGCTCCTCGGCCAGGCGGGCCTCCTCCTCGAGCTGCCGGTCGCGGTCCGCGTCCAAGCCTTCCAACTCCTCCAAAGCCTGCGAGCGCCTCTCCCGGGCCGATTCGGCCTCCTCCCGGGCCCGTTCCAAACCCATGACCTTTTGAGTCAATTCGTTTTGGAGCTTGTGCCAGTCCCCCAGCTCCTCTTCGAGGGCTTGGGTCTGCACGGACTCGGCGAGCCGGGCGGCGTCGATCTCCAGCTCCAGCTGGTCGACCTTGGCCGTCAGGGCCGTCAGCTCGGCGCGTCGGGCGGCGGCCTGAGCCGCCAGGGCGGTCTTGGCCTCGATCAGCTCGTTGAACCGCCGCGCCGACGAAACCAGCTCGAGCTCCCGCAGCTCGGCTCGCAAGGCGCGCCACCGGGAGGCCTTGGCCGCCGCCTTGGCGACGACCGCGAGCCTTTTTTCCGTCTCGCCCAGCTCTATGGCCGCCTTTTCGAGGTTGAGGCGCGCGTTGTCCAGCTTTTTTTCGGATTCTTTCTTTTGCTCCTTGTAGCGCGTGATCCCG
This sequence comes from Deltaproteobacteria bacterium, assembly GCA_031269485.1. Classification (GTDB taxonomy): domain Bacteria; phylum Desulfobacterota; class Desulfarculia; order Adiutricales; family Adiutricaceae; genus JAISZC01. The sequence goes on along the minus strand of JAISZC010000241.1, from coordinate 7,253 downwards.
GCGGCCTCGTCGAGCAGCACGCGGCGCTCCTCGGGCCGCGCGTCGACCAGGCGGCCGACCTTCTCCTGCTCGATGATGGCGTAGGCCCGGGTGCCCAGTCCGGCCTCGATGAAAAAGCGCAAAACTTCCTTGAGGCGGACCGGGACGCGGTTGATGAGGTACTCGCTTTCGCCGTCGCGGTACAGGCGCCGGCTCACCGAGATCTCGGCCTGGCCCGGGCCGTGGTCGAGCTCCCGCGACAGCGTCAGGGTGACCTCCGCCAAGGCGGCGGCCGGCTTGCCCTGGGAGCCGTTGAACAGCAGATCGTCCATCTTGTGGGCCCGCAGCAGCCTCGAGCTCTGCTCGCCCATGACCCAGCGGACGGCGTCGATGATGTTGCTTTTGCCGCAGCCGTTGGGACCCACCACCGCGCTGACTCCGGGCCCGAAGGCGACGGAGGTGCGGTCGGTGAAGGACTTGAAGCCGACGATTTCCAGGCGCTTGAGGTGCATGGCCGTCCAACGAAAAAGGGTCCGGGCCGGCGGGCCGAACGCCGGCCCGGGCTGCCGAGCGGCGGCGGCAAAGCTAGAAAACGGCGAAAAAAAGCGGAGCGAAAAAGCGGGCCGGCGCGGCCGCTTCACTTGGCGCGCTGGCCTAAGCCAGCTCCGCCGGCGGCGCCCAAAAAAAATGGTCCACGGCGACCGGGGATCCTTCTTTTAGTGGGCCATGGCTTGATTTATGGTCAGAATTTTGATAAAAGTTATAATTTTATTTTAGTTACTTTATAGATATAATTTAAATAATAAAATTTATATTAATCAGGCATTCAGATTAATATTTTATTTTAAATATCTTTTATTATGATAACAATATAAGCAACAATAGCTATTATAAATCATATTTTAGGGCATTTAGATATTGATAATAAACTTTTAAGGGATAAATACATCATATAATGATAATAACAATTCTAACAATTCTGGCCTAGTTCCACTATCGTATATCTTTAATATTTATGATACCGAGAATAATGCATCCTACTGCAGTTATTATAAATTCAACTTTATTGCCGTATTAATATTTTACCACAGATATGCCTTTTGCGATACATTTGGCGGTTCATATATAGGCTATATATTTTATTTTGGTATTTTTTCTTAATTTAAAATTTATTAAATATTTCCATATCAAATAGAAAAGATGGATCAATTAATTAAAAATGTCCATTTTTATTATAAATCATGCTTTAATTGTTTTTTATTATTTTTTCAGCGAGATTTATACTTCTATTTTAATTTTAGTTTATTATTTTTTTGTAGCAAATTCTGTATTTTTATATATTGCGCCCTTATTTCGTTGATAAATTTATGGCGAAATTTAAACCATAAAGGCTTGACAATTTTTTAATAACAACCAAAAAATTTGACAACCCAAGCTAATATCTGTTGGCTAAGCTATATATTTTTGAACGGTAGAATCGCATACTATACCTTCTTTAAATATTTGTTTGCCAAATAAAGTTACTGTTTCTATTAAAATTTAATTAATTTCTGTAGAAAGATTGAGTTTCTGCGCAGCATGTCTAGCAAAGTGTATGGCGTATTTTAATCTGTCCTTACGTTTAACATCTTCTGTCGTTGCGAGAGCCTTCGGCTTCGGACGTCTCGTTTCATGATAGCACGGGCGAGCGGGGCCGTCAAGGCCGCCGCGCAGGCCCGCGGGCGGCCCGCGGGTGGCCCACGTGGCGCCGCGGAGGCCGGAGACTTGCCGCCGTCTTCCTGCCGCCGTCTTCCTGCCGTCGTCTTCCTGCCGCCGGCCGCGCGGCGGCTTTCGCGGCGCTCTCGCAGGCCTTTAAGGCCAGCGGCCAGCCCGGTCTTTCGGCCGCCAACGTTTGGCGCCCCCAGGCAAGCTAAAAAAGCCGGGAGCGTCTGAGCGGTTTTTCGGCTTAACCTTCTTGACGACGAGGCAAGGCGCCCGCAAGGCCGCCTGACGTCATGGGCGCTTTCGACGTTGGCCGCCAAAGAACGTCCTGGGACGAAAAAACGACGAAACCCCTGGGGTTTCCAGGGGTTTCGCCGTCCGAGCCAAACGTCTTCGAACCGGTTGTCTAGGCTGATGGTCGGGACGACTGGATTTGAACCAGCGGCCCCCTGAACCCCATACAGGTGCGCTACCAGGCTGCGCCACGTCCCGTCAACAAGAGGCGGGTCCAGGGCGTCTGGCCGTCGGAGGCCGGAAAAGGCGGAGCTTTTCCAGTCGGAGGATTGTACCTCAACCGGCCCGGAAGTTCAATAGCCGGTTTGGGCGATTTTTCGGCGGACCTTTCAGTCGCCGGGCGGTTTTGGCGGCTCGAAAGCGGCGCTTTTGGGCCCCGGGGACCGGCCGTCCGGCGGGCCCGAACGTCGCGTTCGGCGTTGGAGGCGTCCTGGCCCGGCGTCGGCGTTTTGATCAAGGCCCCCAAAGATTTTTGTCCGTTTGACGTTCAAAATAATCCTTTAATAATAAGAGCTGTCAAGTTGAGTCTTATTATAATTTTATATTTTGATCAAGTTTAAGGAGACAAAACCAGGTGGGGCGAGTTATTTTTTTAGAGCAAAATAAATGGCGAGCAATTAAAAACTATGGGACAATTTTTTTGAGGTTGGGCGGCGACGGGCCGCTGGCGGCCGCCGTCGGGGCTCTCACGTCTTCCGGACGGCGCGCTCGCCGGGCTGGGGGCGGTCAGGGCGGCGGCGCTGGCCGGCGTCCGCCCCCCCAGGCGGCTCGCGGTCCAGCCGGCGGCGGTAGGCGGAGATGCGCTCGAGCAAAGCCGCCAGCTCGTCGGCCTGCCGGTTCCGGATCAGCGAGCGGATGCGGTCGAGGACGTCCATGAGACGCCCCAGATCCTCGACGAGGTTGTCGGCGTTTTCCATGGCCACCTCCACCCATTTGGCCGGCGGGGAGGCGCCGACGCGCGTGCTGTCCCGAAAGCCCGTGCCGGCCCAGGCGAGCGCCTCCTCGCCGCCCTCGAACAGGGCCGTCCCGGCCAGGGCCGAGGCCGACAGGTAGGGCAGATGGCTGACAAGCGCGTAGATGCGGTCGTGTTCGGCCGGGGAGATGACGCGGAGGCGGCAGCCCAGGAGCTGGTGGAGGTTTTTGAGGCGACCCAGCAGCTCCTTTTGGCGGGGGCCGAAGCGTTCGTCGGGGGTCAGCACGAACAGGCAACCTTTGACGAGCTCGGCCGAGGAGTGCTTGAAGCCCGCCACCTCCTTGCCGGCGATGGGATGGCCGCCGCAGAAGTTCAGGCCCGCCTCCAAGGCCGCCTCGGTCACCGGAACTTTGGTGCTGCCCGAGTCGGTCACCGCGCAGTTGAGCGCCAGCCGGCCGAGACGGCGCACGAATTCGACGTTGCGGCGCACCGGGAGGCACAAGTAAATCAGATCAAAGGGCCAGGACAAAAATTCGTCCGGATCGACGGTGGCGCGGGCCAGGCGCTTGATTTTTTTGGCTTCGCGGATCGTTTCGGGGTCGGCGTCGAAGACGCTGAGCTCCAGGCCGCCGAAGGGCATCAGGGCCTTGGTCAGCGAGCCGCCGATGAGCCCCAGGCCGGCCACCCCCAGGCGGCTGAAGGGCAATCTGGGGGGGAGCTTGAATTTGGGCACCGGCTCAGCTCGCCGAATGCCAAATGATGGTGGCCACCCAACGGTCGCCAATTTCGGCGCAGCTGGGCGAGGCGACGTGTCCGGTGAGCCATTCGGGGCCCAAAAGCAGCGACCCCGGCGTGAACTCGGTGCTGAAGAAGCATTCCACCGCCAGCTTGGTCTCGGTGAACTCGGCCACGGTGGCCTTGACGACGCTGAGCTGGTCGTGGCGCAGATGGTACAAAAGCTCGGCCCAGAGCCTGCCCAGCAGCTCGTTGCGGCCGTTGCCGGCGAACAGCAGGCACGAGGCCTCCCAAAACATGCCCGAGGTCTTGGCGTTGGTCAGAAGCGAGCCCATGGCCAGGATCGAGGACTGCACCAGTCCGTAGGGGTCGGCGGCCTTGAGGGTCACTGATATCTCCCCTTCGTTCCTGATGATGTCGTAGCCTGAGCCGACCATGATCTCCTCCGGAATCCGCCAAGCTTTATTGGGATCATACAATAGGAAGCTCGTTGTGCCAATAGCCCTTGAAGGCCAGCGGCCTCGACCGGAGGCGGCCGTCCGGACGGGCTCGAGGCGCCGGCCCGGGCCCGCGCGAAGTCTTTTGGGGCCCTGGTTCGGCGTGTTGGCCGGCCGACCGGCCTGGGTTATAATGTTCGTCAAACAACTCGTCGGCTCGCCGCTCCGGTCCGCGGGCCTCGCGCCGACGGCCCGCCGGCCTCCGGACGGAGGCGAGGAAAGCGCAATGAGCAAGGAAAAAATCACCCGCAGCCGTCTGGCCTACCACCAAGCCCAGCTCGAGGGCCTGGCCGGACTCGACGTGCCCGCTCAGGCCCAGGCTCTTGGCCTGGAGGTCGACGAGCAGGGTCGGGCCGTCATGGACTTTTTGGGTCGCCGGCTGCTGATCAGCCGCCAGGGCGTGAGCTCCGCCGACGACCGGCCGGCGACGGTCGACGCCCAGAGCGTGGCCGCCCACTATCTGGCCTCCCAAGGACGAGGGGAGCTGGCCGGCGAATTCGTGCCCCTGGGCCGACTGACGGGCATCAACGTTTCGATGGGCTCGCCCAGCGAGAGCTTGTCCAAGCCTTTGGCGGACAAGTTCGGGGACCGCTACGAGCTTTTCGTCCAAGCCGCCGAAAAGACAGGCGGGCGCCATCGAGGCTTGTCGCCGGCCGGCGGACAGGCTTGGGATTTCGGGCTGCCCAAGTTGCCGGTCAGGATCGAGTTCTTCGAGGCCGACGACGAGTTTCCGGCCGAGCTCAAGCTGTTGTTCGACAGCTCGGCCAACCGTTTTGTAAGCTACGAGTGCCTGGAATTGTTGACCATGTGTCTGGTGGTGGATCTGTTGATGACCGCCGGACTTATCTCCGATCCTGAGGACTGCGCCAACAGTTTCCTTTGATTAAAGCGCAAAAAGAATGTGTTAACCTCAAACATAATTGCTTGATGATATAGCATGACAATACCAATTTTAGGACTTGGTCTGAGTTTATTGTATTTTAATATTTTTTAACATTTTCGGTATCATTTAAGCGTTTGCGATGAAATGGTCCTAAAAGCTGTGTTGGCCCCCAAGTTAGGCTGGGGCCGCAAAATACCAATCTTTTATCCGGACGACCGCCATAATTTATTAACAACAAGGCGCCCAATGACCATTTTCGGTCTTGTCTTCGCCCCCCCCCGAGTCAGTCAGGAGGCATGTCGTTTTTTTTGTTACTTTTTGGACTTATTCCAACGATAAAATCTCCACGTTGACATAAAAATACCAATTAAAATATAATTGAAACTAATTCCTTGCTTTTATTGCAATATTTAAAAGCTATAAAGACTTGTTTACGCTATCCGAACCTTTAATTTTATAAAATTATCCTCAAATATTGATTTCCATTAACATGGTTTTATGTGTGGACAGTGATCGTTTTGCCCAATTCTTTTATTTATTAAATGATTTTTATCGTTAAAATGACGGACGCTGTTTAGAAACCATGGCCAGGGCCGACTCCTGAGGCGCCAGCCCCGGCGCCAAGACCGGCGCCAGTCCTGGCGTCAGCCCCGGCGTCAGACTCGCGGGGCTTCGAGGCCCCCGACGCCCCGCCGGGCCCTGGGGCCGGCCAGCGGCGCCGTGGCGGCCGGCCCAGGGCCGCCTCCAAGTCCGTCAAAACCTCGGCCAGCGGCAGGCCCACGACGTTGAGAAAGGAGCCGGCCAAAAAATCCAGCAAAAAACCGCCGGCGCCTTGGACGGCGTAGGCCCCGGCCTTGTCCAGGGATTCTCCCAGGCCCAGATACCAGTCAATCTCGCCGGCGGTCAGAGTCCGGAAGCCCACGTCGGTGGAGACGGACCGGGCGGCCGCGTTTTGGCCGCGGCGGCCGCCGGCCGCGCACCAGGCCGTGACGACTTGGTGGACCTGGCCGGAGAGGGCGGTCAGCATGGCTTTGGCCTCGTCGAGGTCGGCGGGCTTGCCGAAAATCCGGCCGGCCAGGGCCACCACGGTGTCGGCCGCCAACACCGGCCGGCCGCCGGCGGCGGGGAGGCTCGCGAGGGCCTTGGCGCGGGCCAGCCGCTCGACGTGGCCGACGGGGCCTTCGTCGGCCAGCGGCCGCTCGTTGATTTCGGCGGGCTTGACCTCGAAGACCAGTCCGGCCGCGGTCAAAAGCTGGCGGCGTCGTGGCGAGGCCGAAGCCAGCACGAAGTCCGGGCCGTCGGCCCGGGCGCCGGCCGGCTCGCTCGGCCGGCCGCTCAACTGGCCTCTCCCGGCAGCCCGAAAAAGCGGCGGGCGTTGGCGGCGGTCAAGGCCGCGGCCTCGGCCAAGGACAGCCCGAAAAGGTCCGCCAGGACCTCCAGCTGCCGGAGCATCAGGGCCGGCTCGTTGCGGCCGCCGCGGCGGGGCGCCGGGGCCAGATAGGGCGCGTCGGTTTCGACCAGCAGGCGGTCGGGCGGGGTCAAGGCCGCGGCCGCCCGCAGGTCTTGGGCCTTGGGAAAGGTTAGCGCCCCGGTGAAGGACACGTGGCAGTCCAATTCCAGGCAGCTGGTCAGCTCGGCGGACGAGCCGGAAAAGCAGTGGATGAGGACCCCGGAGAGGCCGGCGCGGGTTTTTTTCAAAATTTCCAAAGTTTCCGGCCAGGCCTCCCGCACGTGCAGCACCGCCGGGAGATTCGCCTCGGCCGCGGCGGCCAGCAGGCGTTTGAAAACCGTCACCTGCAGCTCCCGGGTCTGCGGCCGGCGAAAAAAGTCCAGCCCGATTTCCCCGAAAGCCAGCACCTCGGGCTCGGCGGCCAGCTCGACGAGCTGCTCCAAATCTCCGTCGGTCAGGCGGTCGGCCGCATGGGGATGCCAGCCCGCCGTCGGGTGCACTCCGGGGTGGGCGCGGGCTTGCTCAAGGGCCGCGCGGCTGGTCGCCAGATCGAGGCCGACGTCGATCAGCGTCGAAATCCCGGCTTGACGGGCCCGCTGGAGGACTTCCGGCAAATCGTCTTGAAACTCGGCGGAGAAAAGATGGCAGTGGCTGTCTACGGCGTCCATGGCTCCTGAGGCTTTCTGGGGCTGATGAAGGATGTCGGGGCGTCCTGGGTCGCCGTTGGAGCGTTGATTTTGGCGGTCGTTTGAGGGCCGACGATTTCAAAAAGCCCGAAACAAGCCAAAAAAACCAAAAAAA
>JAISZC010000122.1 GCA_031269485.1 Deltaproteobacteria bacterium | reverse complement strand
CCGGCCCTTGGAGACCTCATGACCGCGTCCCGGAAGCAGGGTTTTTCCGTGCGCCCGGCGCCGTGGCGGCCGCCGGCCTTGGCCGTCCGGGTCCTGGCCGGGCGGCCGCCGGCCCCGCGGCCCGGCCCTTGGAGGGCTCATGACCGCGTCCCGGAAGCAGGGTTTTTCCGCGCGCCCGGCGCCGTGGCGGCCGCCGGCCTTGGCCGTCCGGGTCCTGGCCGGGCGCCTGCCGGCCGCGCGGCCCGGCCCTTGGAGGCCTCATGACCGCGTCCCGGAAGCAGGGTTTTTCCGCGCGCCCGGCGCCGTGGCGGCCGCCGGCCTTGGTCGTCCGGGTCCTGGCCGGGCCCCTGCCGGCCTCCGGCCCCGCGGCCCGGCCCTTGGAGGCCTCATGACCGCGTCCCAGAAGCGGGGTTTTTCCGCGCGCCCGGCGCCGTGGCTGCTGCCGGCCTTGGTCGTCTGGGTCCTGGCCGGGTGCCTGCCGGCCTTCGGCCCCGCGGCCCGGCCCTTCAACTCCCCCGTCGTCCACCGCCTGATCGCCGGCGTCCCCTTTTATCCCGACGACACCAGCCACTGCGGACCGTCGTCGCTGGCCGCAGTGCTGACCTTTCACGGCCGCCCCACCACGGTCGAGGAAGTGGCCGCCGATGTTCAAAGGGCCGATCTGCGCGGCTCGCTGGGACCGGACCTGATGCTGTGGGCCAGAAACCACGGCTTTGCGGCCCGCTTGGCGGCGTTGACGCCCGAAGAGCTCGTCGAGCTCATCGACGCGCAAAAGCCCGTCATCCTGCTGCTGGACTCGGGTCTGGGGCCGGTGAGGCGCGGGCATTTCATCGTGGCCGTGGGCTACGCCCCGGACGGGCTGGTGGCCAACACCGGACTCGTTCGGCAGCAAATCATCCCTTGGTCCTCGCTGCTGACCGACTGGCACCGCATGGGCCGCTTCGCCGTGGCGATTGACGGCCTGGCCCCGCCGGCCGACGGCCGGCCGGCCGGCCTTGACGCGGAGGCCGCGCCAAGGCCGGGTTTCGAAGGCGGCCCGGGCGTCTTCGTCGCGCCGACGCCGACCGGCCTGGAGGGCGCCGATCTGTCGGATTTTGAGGGCCTGTCGCGTCCGGCCGCCGCGCCGCTGTTGCACCAGGCGGCCCCGGTCCGCGCGGCGACCGACGAGAACCAGCGGGGCCCGGCCGACGGCTCGGCGCTCCCTTTTGAGACGACCGACCTTGGAGGCGTGGCGGCCCCGGCCGACGGCTCGGCGCTCCCCTTTGAGACGACCGACCTTGGAGGCGCGGCGGCTCCGGCCGACGTGGCGGGCGAACCCGGAGCGCGGCCATGAAGAAAACCCTGCCGGCCAGACGGCCGTCCGCGAGGCCCGACCAGCGGCCGAGCCGGGCGCCAGGCCTGACGCTGGCGCTGAGCTTGGCGCTGGGGCTGGCGCTGACCGCCTGCGGCTGGCTGCCCAAGGTGACGGTCATCGACGACCCCCTAAATCAAACTGAGCATTTCAACTTGGGGCTGGCCTACGAAAAGGACGGCGAGCTCGATCTGGCCGAGCGCGAATATCGGCTGGCTCAACCGCTGCCAACGGCCTATTTGGCCCTTGGCAACCTTTTTTTCCAAAAAGGCGAGACCTCAAAGGCCGAGGATTTTTACCTGAAAGCCCTCAAGTTGGAAAACTTGCCGGAAGCGTCCAACAATTTGGCCTGGCTTTATCTTTTGGAGCGGCGCGAGCTGCGTCAAGCCTTGAAGCTGGCGCAGTCGGCGGTCGACGAGGGTCGTCGGCGCGGCTTGAGCGAGCGGGAGCTGTGGAGCTTTCAAGGGACCTTGGCCCAGATCGAAAAAGCCCTGGCCGCCGAGCGACGCGCCCCATGAAAGCCTTCGGCGTTCTGGCCGGCGGCGTCCGCCGGCGGTGGCGAAAAGTCCCCGTCGGCCTCGGACAGGCGGCCATCTGGCTTGCGGCCGCGGCGGTCTGGCGGCGCCCCGAGCTGAGCCTGGGGCTGGCCTCGTGGAGCTGGCTGTCGGCGGCCTTGCTGGCCGTCGGCCGACCCCGGCAGGAGCGGCTGCTCAAGACGGCTCTGGTTTTTTGGGGCTTTTGGACCTTTTTAGGCTTGGTCCTGCGGAGCCGGGGCCTCTCCGAGGGCCGCGAGCCGGCCCAGTTGGCCGCCTGGCTGGCCTTGGGGCTGCATCTGACGCTGGTCTGGACGCCTTTGGAGCTCGGCCGCGCCTGGGGCCGGGTCGTCGGCGCGGCGCTGGGCCCTCGTCGAGGCCGACTTTGCGCGGCGGCCGCGCTGGTCATGCTCAAGCAGCTGCCGGCCGTCTTGGAGGACGCCCGCCAGCTGCGACGGACCTTGAGCCTGCGGGCGGCGGGCCTCCCGTGGCGACGCCGTCTGGTTTTTTTCGGCCGCGGCCTGGCGCGTCTGTCGCTCGCCCGGGTCGACGACTTGACTCGGGCTCTGCTGGTCCGGTGAGGCGGCCGCCTGTCGGCTCGCCAGCCGCGGAAAGGCTTGGGACCCGGCCAAGCCGAGGCGCCCCCAGGCGTTGGCCGGCTTGCCGGCCAGGGCGCAAATTTTCAGCCCGGCGGCCACGGGCCGTGAGGGAAAGCTTGCCCCGCAATATTTTCGGGGCGCGACCACCGGCCACGCCCGCGGCGTGGCGATATTTCGTTTCGCTTCGTCCTGGTTGGTTGTTGACGAAGCCGGACCGCGGCGTTATCATGGGGACGCCGACAGGCGCTTGCTACGGCTCGACGCGGCGTCGGCCGGCTCGGGCCGGACGGCCGTCTCACGCTTGGCCCCAGGGCCGGCGGTTTCCATTCAGGCGAGTTTTCATTCAGGCGGGTTTTAATGGTTGACCTGGAAGCGGTCATCGGGCTGGAAATTCACGCCCAGCTCAAGACCAAGACCAAGCTTTTCTGCGCTTGCCCTCTGGACTCCGGCGCCGAGCCCAACACCAACATTTGCGAGGTGTGCGCCGGCCAGCCGGGCGCCTTGCCGCGGCTCAACGCCAAGGCGGTGGAGCTGGCCGCCAAGGCCGGCCTGGCCTTGGGCTGTCAAGTCAACGCCAGCTCCTTGTTCGCCAGAAAAAACTACACGTATCCTGATTTGCCCAACGGCTTTCAAACCTCCCAGGTCGACCCGCCGATCTGCCTGGGCGGCGTTTTGGAAATCGCCGCGCCTGACGGCCCGAAAACCGTTCGTCTCAACCGCATCCACCTGGAGGACGACGCCGGCAAATGCGTCCACGACGAAAAGCGCGGCAAGACCCTGGTGGACCTCAACCGGGCCGGGACGCCGCTGATTGAGATCGTCACCGAGCCGGACTTGTCGTCGTCGGCCGAAGCGGTGACGTTTCTCAAAAAGCTCCACGAGCTGCTGGTCGATCTCGAGGTCACCGAAGGCCGCTTGGAGGAAGGCGAGTTCCGCTGCGACGTCAACGTTTCGCTGCGGCCCAAGGGCGCGTCCCGGCTGGGCGTCAGAAGCGAGGTCAAGAACCTCAACTCCTTTCGCTTCGTCGGCCAGGCCATCGACAGCGAGATCCGGCGCCAAACCGGCCTTTATCGGGACGGCGAGCCGGTGCTCCAGGAGACGCTGCATTTCGACTCGGCGTCGTGCGCGACCAGAACCCTGCGCAGCAAGGAGGAGGCCCACGACTACCGATATTTTCCTCAGCCGGATCTGCCGCCGGTGCAGGTCGACGAGGCGCTGCTGGCGGCCCTCAAGGCCTCTCTCCCGGCCGGCCGCGAATTGACCAGGGAACGTCTGGCCGGGCTGGGGCTGGGCGAGGAGCAGATTCGCCTCCTTTTGGATCGGCGGGGCGCCGTCGAGCATTTCGACCAGACCGTGGCCGCCGGGGGCGAGCCCAAGCGGGTGGCCGGCCTGATGGCCGAGCTTTTTCTGCCGGCCTGCGCCAAGGCCGAATTGAGCCCCGCGTCGGCCGTCTTCGGCCCGGCGGGCTTGGCCGCCTTGGCCACGCTGCTGGACGAGGACCAGCTGGGCCGGCGGGCGGCCTTCGTCATCTTCGACGAGCTTTTCAGCACGGGCGACGACCCGCGCGATCTGGCCCGCCGCCGGGGCCTGCTGCAGATTTCCGACGCCGGGGCCTTGGCCGACCTGGCCGCCGAGGTGCTGGCCGATCACCCCGCGGAAGTCGAAAAATACCGTCTCGGCCAGGAGAAAATTTTGGGCTTTTTGATTGGCCAGCTGATGCGACGCAGCGGCGGGGCGGCCGACCCCAAGGGCGCCGGCCGGATTTTGTCGGACCTCATCAAGGCGGGGCAGTGAGATGGGCGTGGACGCCGCGGCGGCCGCGGCTTTGGCCCGTCTGGTCCGTCTCGAGCTCGGCGGCGGCGGCGCGGGCGACGAGGCCCTGAAGCTGATCGAAGATTTCGGCAAAATTGTGGGCTACATGGACATCCTCGAGCAGGCCGACGTCGCCGGCGTCGAGCCGCTGTACTCGCCCATGATCGAGCCCTTGCCCCCGCGGGCCGACGAGCCCCGGGAGCCGGGCGAGCCTTCGGCGGCCGAGTCCCTGCTCGCCGAGGCCCCGGAGAGGGTGGGCCGATTCTTCGCCGTGCCTAAAATTTTGTAGGACGTTTGGCTCCGCGCAAGCCCGGCCTTTTTAAGGGCTTTCGGCGACGGTTTTCGCCTCGCCGGCGACGGGTTTTTTTTCAGGCGGCCGGTCTCGGGTCGCAAAGCCGCCTTTTTTTTGGGGTTCGTTGGCCGGGCGGCGTCCAGCCCCTTTTCGAGTCGACCAAACCGCCTCGCCCTGCTTCAGGTTTTTAATTTGTCGCCGCCGCCAGGCGGACGGAGCCCGCATGACCGAACTGTGGCGCCTCACGCTCGTCGAGGCCGGCCAAGGATTGAGAAAAAAGGAATTTTCGGCCCTCGAGCTCGTCGAGGCCTGCTTGGAGCGTTTGAAGGCCACCGAACCGCTGGTGGACGCCTGCCTGACCGTCCTCGAGGAGCCGGCCCGGCGACGGGCCGCGGAGCTGGACGCGGCCGGCTGGGATCCGCAAAAGCCCTTGTGGGGCCTGCCGCTGACGCTCAAGGACGTCTTTTGTCTCTCCGGCGCGCCCACCACGGCCGGCTCGAGGATATTGGAGGGCTGGAAGCCGCCCTACGAGGCCACGGTCGTCAAGCGTCTCAAGCAGGCGGGCGCGATCATCGTGGCCAAAACCAATTGCGACGAATTCGCCATGGGCTCGTCAACCGAGTTTTCGGCCTTCAAGCCCACCAAAAATCCTTGGAACCTCCAGCGGGTGCCTGGCGGCTCCAGCGGCGGGGCCGCGGCCTCGGTGGCCGCCCGCCAGACGCCCGGGGCCTTCGGCACCGACACCGGCGGCTCCATCCGTCAGCCGGCGGCCTTGTGCGGCTGCGTGGGCCTCAAGCCCACCTACGGCCGCGTCTCGCGCTACGGCATCGTGGCCTACGGCAGCTCCTTCGATCAGGCCGGGCCTCTGGCCCGTTCGGCGGCCGACTGCGCCCTGCTGCTGGCCGCGACGGCCGGGCCGGACGGCTTGGACAGCACCGCTTCCCTCCATCCCGTGGACGACTACGTCGGGGCGGCGGAGAAAAAGCCCGGGGAACTGACCTTGGGCCTCCCGCGGGAGCTGTGGGAGGGGGACTTCGCGCCCGAGACGGGGCAGACGCTCGACGAAGCCAAGCGGCGGCTGACGGCCGCCGGCGTCAAGCTCAAGGAGCTCTCGCTCCCCAGCCTGCGCTTCAGCGTGGCGGCGTATTACGTTTTGGCCTCGGCCGAGGCCAGCACCAACTTGGCCCGCTACGACGGCGTCCGCTACGGCCGTCGCGCCCCCGGCCCGGAGGATTTGCGGGACCTCTACGTCCGCAGCCGCACCGAAGGGCTGGGCCCGGAGGTCAGACGCCGCATTTTGCTGGGGACCTTCGTTTTGAGCTCGGGTTATTATGACGCCTATTTCCGCAAGGCCGCCCAGGTCCGACGCCTGATCCAGCAGGATTGGCAAGCGGCGCTGCAACGGTGCGATCTCCTGCTGGCCCCGGTTTCGTCGGTCCAGGCCTGGCCCTTGGGCGCCTTCATCGACGATCCCTTGACCACCTATCAGCTCGACATGATGACCTTGCCCCTCAACCTCGCCGGCGGCCCGGGCCTGTCGCTCCCGGCCGGACTGGGCGCCGACGGCCTGCCGGTCGGCGTGCAGCTGCTGGGCCGAGCCTTCGACGAAGCCGCCCTTTTGGCCGCCGGCCGGACTTTGGAGCGCCTGCTGCCGCCCGTGGGCGAGCCGCCCTTGGCGGCTTGAACGGACCGAAGGCCGGCGCGGCCCTGGCGGCCGGCGCCGCCGGGTTGGCCGCGCCAAAAAATGCGGCTGACTCGATGTTTTCCTTGCGTTTCGGGCTTTTTTGGGATATAAGGGGTGAGTCAATATTAGCCCTCTGCCGGAGATCGGCGGGTCCTTCTTCCAACGGCCGCGGCGCTCGGCGCGCCAAGGCCGTCTGGTCGGCCCTCCCCTCTTGCGCCATTTTTCGCTTTCCGCTCCATTTTTGACGACCGCGGGGTCCTTGGCTTTTTATCCGCCATGTCTTGCTTTTTTCTCGCCCCTGATCTCTGCGGTCTGCGCCGCGCCGAAAGGGGACGTTTTGTACGGTGGTCAGTTTTATTAGGCGCGTGGGCGCGTCTAGCGGCTGCAGACGCGTCGACCAGGAGGTCCCCGACTTCCAAAAAGGCGGCCGGCGCATTCACCTAATTGGCGCACGGTCTTTGGCCAGCCAAGGGGCTTGACCCCACAGCACAGTCTTAAGGAGTGTCGTTGATGACGAAAGCCGATTTAATCTCGCAAATCGCCGAGGAGAGCGAACTGTCCAAGGGCGATGCTCAAAAGGCGTTGGAGTCCATCATCAGCATCATCGGAAAGAACCTCAAGAAAGACGCCCGTCTGCCGATCTTCGGGCTGGGCGTCTTCGTGGTGGTCAAAAGGCCCAAACGCAAGGGACGCAACCCCCGCACGGGCGAGCCCTTGACCATCAAGGCGCACAAGGCCGTCAGGTTCAAGCCCGCCAAGAGCCTCAAGGACTCCGTCAACGCGAGCAAGTGAGCCGTCCTTGACGCTGAGGCAAGCGGCCGGGCGCAGCTCGCGCCTCTTCAGGCGGGCTGAGCTCCGGACGACCTTCAGCGGAGGCCGACTCCGGCCGAAATTGATCATTTGCCTGGCGGCGTCCTCCTCGCGGCCGCCGCCAGGCCACCAACGCCGGGGCTCCGTCTGGCGTTTTTCGCCTGGCGCTTTTTTTAGCTGAACTTGGCCTGTCTCCCGTTGTTTTTTTTGGTCCGCCTCCACTCTCCGTCTTTTTTTTCGTCGCCTCCAGCTCCGTCTTTTCCCTTCGTTCGCCAGTCTTTTCTCTCATGTTCCAGGGCGAACAGCCTCGCCGTCGACATGATCATTTGTCCGTGACTGGCCGAAAATTTTGTCTCCGGCTGGCGAGACCATCGCTCGGCCCCCAACCGCCTGGTCGGGCTCGCCGGGCCTCCCATGGCTCAGGCCCAGAGGAGGTCAAGCCTGGGATGAGACTGGCCCCGGCCTGCCATAAGGCGGGGAGCCTGGAGGGGAGCAGGCGAGGGGCGTTGCCGGACGAGATAAATGGACGCTCCGGCAAAAAGGCCTATTTGCCCGAAATGGCAGGATAAATACAGTGAAATGGCCCCTTGGGGCTCGCATTCTCGGCTGGCAACCTAAGTCCTTGCAATTACAGGTAAATGGTCCAATCCCCGGTCGGCAACGGCCTGAGCCTGGCCGCCATCGGCCCCGAAAACCGCGCAGGTGGAAATAGGCCAGATTGACAAGGCCTGCCTGTTCAATTTTATCTCATTTTATCGAAAAAGGCCTTCGCCAGAGCGGTTACGCAATTTCCAGGCCAACGGTCTTTCAAGCAATTTCTGCGCCAATAGGTCATAAGCATTTTTTGTGCCAACGCTCTCTAGCAATTTTCATGCCAATATCTCTCGATTAGAAGACAAAAATATTTTTAAGAGTAAATTTTACTTGATAGGCCTCTATCTCTGGCATAATGCGGCTACAGTAACCCTATGCCGCTAATTGAGAATTCATCGCTGTTAGAGAGGCCATGGTGCAAATTATGTAAAATTTTAAGCCATTATATGCAGACTTATTGACAGCGGTTTTCGGGGCTGATGTAGGCCAGGCTCAGGCCGTTGCCGACCGGTGATTGGACTTTTTGCCAGTGATTGCAAGGACTTAGGTTGCCAGCCGAGAATGCGAGGCCCAAGGGGCCATTTCACAGGATTTATCCTGCCATTCCGGATAGATAGCTTCTTTTCAACCAGGCATAATGTATGAGGATACTAGTTTTAATTTATCAAGCATTGTTGATTTTTCTGAATCATTAATTGAAAATGTTAAATTTAAACACGTTTACGCTGAATGTGCTAAATTCA
>JAISZC010000100.1 GCA_031269485.1 Deltaproteobacteria bacterium | reverse complement strand
CTAAGTCCTTGTAATCACTGGGAAAGGGTCCAATCACCGGTCGGCAACGGCCTGAGCCTGGCCTCCATCAGCCCCGAAAACCGCCCTGAACAGGTAGAAATAGGCCAGATTGACAATGCCTGCCTGTTCAATTTTATCTCATTTTTTCGAAAAGGGCCTTCACCAGAGCGGTTAAGCAATTTTCATGCCAATATCTCTCGACTAGGAGAAAAAATTTTTTCGGGGTAAATTTTACTTGATAGGCCTCTTTATCTGGTGTAATATGGCTCCTGTCACCCAATGCCGCCAAAGTTAAATATAGCAAAAATAAAATATATAGCCTAAATGAATCGAAAGTTAAATATATCGTAAAAGTCAGAAATATTAAATATAAAAAACATGATAGTGCAACTATATCAGAGATAGAAGAATTATTATCATCAAGATATGATGGTTACAAACCTTCAAAGCTTATTGTTGATACGGGTTATAGAGGATATCAAAAATATACTGATCTTGATATCATAATACCTCATAAAGATGATAAAAAAACTTGCTCCTGCCGATTTAAAACTAAAGTAGAAGCTCTAAATAGAAGGCCAGCTGTGGTGATAGGATAAATTTATCATAAAACTGTTATTTAATAAATATACATAAATTTCAAAAATTTTTAAAAACCACTTCTTTTTCTTTTTTTTAGAGTTTCCGAAAACCATTTTGCCTTGGCGACTAAATAATTTTCTAAACAGCTTGTCCGCCACCTTCGGTCTGGTTCGAAATATCGCGCCAGGCTGAAGCTGACAAAAGCCGCCGCAGCCGGCCAGGCCGGACCCTGGCCGAGCCTCCGCGGCGCCGCCGGACGTCCGAAAAGCTCCTCAAAGCTCCGAGGCCTTGTCGGCGCAGTCGCGGCATTGGCCGCGGACCTCGACGGCGCCTGGGCCGACCGAATGCCCCAACGCGTCGAGACGGCCGAACAAGGCGGCCGAAAGGGCATGATCGTTGATCTCGGTGGCCTTGAGACAGTCCGGGCAAACCAGCAACAACGGCTGATGGGTTTCGTCGGTGTCGGTGCAGGCCACGAAGGCGTTGATCGAGGCGACCTTGTGCGCCAAGCCGAGCTCGATCAGAAAATCCAGCGTCCGGTAGATCGTCGCCGGCGTCGAGCGCCGCCCGCGGCCGGCGATGGCCTCCAAGAGGGTGTAGGCCTTCAAGGGCCGGTCGGTCTCCAGCAGCAGCTCCAGCGCCAAACGGCGCAGACTGGTCAGCTGAACGCCACGGGCGGCGCAGCGTCGTTCGGCGACGCCCAATTGCAGCTTAAGTTGGTCGGAAGTCAGGCTCATGGCGACCTTTGCTCGGCGAGAACAGGGGCGCGTCCGCCGCCTTCGGGAAGGAGCCGGCGGCCTGAAGAGGCGCGGCCGACAACAAGGGCCGTACTACGCGGCCGCAATTCGCGAAACCATTTGGAGCCCAGATTCGAGGACGGTCGCGCCGGCCGACCGGCGAACCCCATAAGCGCGGCCAACTGGTCGTCAAGCGCCGGCCGCCTGCCTCCCTGCCCAACCAACCAACCAACCAACCAACCAACCCAACCAGCCAGCCCAGCCAGCCAGCCAGCCCAACCAAGCGGACAGCCGCCACGCCATGAGCCCGGTTCGGCGCATGTCCGCCTGTCATGACGCCGATCTCGCGGCTGGCCTCGGCGCGCGACTCGAAGCTGGCCTGAAAGCTTGGCCCGCTCGTCCTTCCCAAGGGTTAACTCGCCACGCGGACGGCCTCCGAGGCTTTCAAGCCAAAGGCCCGCGGCCGGCCAAACGCCAGCGACAAGCGCTGCCATGGCCCCGACGCCCGTTCGGCGCCCCGCCCGCCTGAAGCCCGCGCCGCCTCCGCCGCTCAGCCGCCCTCCCCATCTTGCCTTTCCTGATAAACCTCGACCCGATCGGCCGCCATCGAGTAGCCGGCCTTCCCCAGATCGGTGTCGACCTTTTCGGCTTTGATGTGGCCGTAGGTCCAGACCACGTCCATGGTCCCCACGCCTTCCAGGGGCCGCCGGCTTCTGACGAGAATGATTTGGTTGGGCGGCGGCGGCGGAACGTGGATGCAGGCCCCGAAGAAAGGCACGAGAAAAAATTCGTCCAATTTTTCCGCCTCGAAATCCAAAGGCACCACAAAGCCCGGAATCTTCATGGCCCGGCCGTCGACAGCGGGATTGATCGGCGCCTCGTTCCACTTTTTCAAAAATTCCTCCACGACCTTTTCGGCCTTGGGGTCGTCGTCGGCCAGGGAGTTGAGATCGAGCGCCTCGAAGATGGCCGCCGGATCCCAGCCGGCTGGCAGGAGCTCTTCCCAGATGAGCCAGCCGTTCTGCAAATAGCCGTCGGCGTCCGTCGTCGGCGGGACGCGCTCCTCGTCAGGAGGGACTTCCTCGGCCGGGGCGGCTTGGGCGACGACGCCGACGGACCGCAGGCCCGGCCGCGCCGGCGCCTCCGGATGGACGAAGAGTGGCGTCAGCAATACGGCCAAAAGCGCCACGGCGATTTTTTTCAAGACGCCCCTCCCCGCAGGCGGCCGCCGAGGCGACCGAACGGCCCCCTGGGCCGCGGCCGGCCAAAGCGCGCAGTCCGGCGGCCGAAGCCGCCGGGGCAAGATATCTTCAAGTCATGAGCGTCGGACCAAGATCGCCGCTCGCCAAGATCGTCGCTCGACGCCGCCGCGCCCGGCGACCACGGTCCGCAGGCCGCCAAAGTCTTCCGAGCCGCGCCTGGAGGCCAAAGCCTGCAGGCCGAAGGCTCCAACGCGGCCCGCCAGCCGCAGTCCCCGCGGCTTGCGCCCGCAGGCCGCGACGTCATCTGCGCCAAGGCCCTCAAGGCGCGCTCTTTCGCCGGCCGCAGGCGACGCCCGCCTGGCGTCAATGCCGCGGCGCCCCAGGCCTGCGCCCGCGAAAGCCCTCAAGTCGAAGTTGACAGGCCGTCGGCCAGGCTCAAAAAGTAGGCCCGGACGGCCGGCGCCAACCCGGCCAGAAAGCCGGCGGCCACGACGGCCCCGACGAGAAGCCCCTCGCGGGCCGTCGGCGGCGAGAGGGTCAGCGGCAGTCCGTACGCGTCGGCGGCCAGCGGGCCCAAGACGGCCAGAGCCGCGGCCAGGGCCGCCACGCCGGCCAGAGCGCCGGCCGTCGTCAGCATCAGGCTTTCCAGCGACAGCAGAATCAGCACGTCCGAAGGTCTGGCCCCGAGGGATCTCAGCACGGCCAGCTCGCGGCGGCGCTCGCCCAAGCCGGCCAGCACCGAGGAGATCAGGCCCATGAGGCCGACGGCCGTCACCAGAGCCGAAACCAGGAACAAAATCTTCTCGCCGCCGCCCAGCAGGCGCCACAGCTGATCGAGGGCCACGCCGGGCATGACCGCCGTCAACGCCTCGCCTGGTCGTCCGTTGATCTCGCGCTGGAGCCGAAAGACCGAGCGCCGGTTTTCCAAGCCCACCAAAAGGGCGGTGATCGACTTGGGCGTGAGATTGAACTTTTTTACCATATCCGCCGGCACGTGAAAACCCCTCACCGGGGCCCCGCCGCGCCAGTCGACGTGGACCGCCTCCAGGGACTCCAGGCTCACGTAAAGGGAGCGGTCGACCGGCGAGCCGGTGGGGGCCAGAATTCCGACCACGACGAAGGGCTTGTCGGCGTGCTCAGGGGCCTGCTCGCCCAGCCCGTGGGTGAGCGTGAGGCGGTCGCCGAGCTTGAGGCCAAGGCCGGCCGCCGTCTCCGAGCCCAGCGTGACCTCGAAGAGCTCCTCGAAGGGACGGCCGGCGGCCAGCGACAATGATTGATTGCGGCGAAATTTGTAGCGCTCGAAAAAGGTTCCGTCGGTGCCCACCACCGGATGACCCCGATGGCTGTCGCCCATCGACAGGGGGATGGCCCAGGCCACGCCCGGTAGGCTCGCGACGGCCCGGGCCGTGTCCCAGCCGAGGTTGTTGGAGGCCGCGCCCAGGTGAAAGACCGCGTACAAAACCAGCTGGAGCTGGCTTCCGCGGGCGCCGACCACCAAATCGGTCCCCGAGATGGCCTGGACGAAGCCGGCTCGCGCCTGGCTGCGGATCCGCTCGAGACCGGCCAGCAGAAAGGTCGACAGGGCGATGGAAACCATGATCAGCGCCAGCGTGCCGCGGCGGTTCCAGGCGCTGCGGACGGCCAGCCGCGCCAGGCAAGCCAGACGACTCATGACGGCCCCCCGAACTGGCCGAAGTCCGCCGAGCGGTCGAACTCCGAGGCCAGACGCCGGTCATGGCTGACAAACAGCAGGCTCGAGCCGGCCTGCCGGCACTCGGTCGTCAGCAGCCGCAAAAAGGCCAGACGACGGTCCTCGTCGAGGGCCGAGGTGGGCTCGTCGGCCAGCAGCAGCGGCGGCCGGCCCATCAAGGCCCGAGCCGCGGCGGCCCGCTGCTGCTGGCCGGTCGACAGCTTCGACGCCCGACGCCGCCACAAGTCCGGGGCCAGATCGAGCCTGGTCAGCAGGCTTTCGGCGGCCAGGCGCTCGGAGCCGAAGGCCTCGGCGGCCCGGCGGCGCCTGAAGGGCGAAAAGCGGCAGGGCAACAGGACGTTGTCCCACACCGAAAGATAGGGCACCAAATTGAACTGCTGAAAGATGAAGCCGATCTTGTCGCCGCGCAGCCGATCTCGGGCCGGGCCGCCGAGGCCGCCCAGCGGGACCCCGTCGAGGACGACCTCGCCCGACGAGGGCGAGGTCACGCCGGCCAAAAGGCTCAGCAGGGTGCTTTTGCCGCAGCCGCTGGGCCCGGAAAGAAAAACTTTCTCGCCGGGCCCGACCTCGAAGGACTCGACGTGAAGCCCGAAGCGGGCGCCGGGCCAGCTGAAACGCAGACGGCGGATCGAGGCGGCCGGAGGGCGCGCCAGGCCTTCGTCCGGGACAACTGCGGGCGACCTGGCCGCGCCGACGGACGGCTTGGCAGGCGCGGCCGAGCCGGAAGGTTCAGCAGTCGGCTCGGGCGGCGCGGTCGAGCCGGACGGCTCGGCCAGCTCGGACGGCTCGGACGGAGAAGAGCCCTCGGCGACGCGCCTCACCATTGGATGACAGCCTGACCTGGAACGAGCTCGAAGCCTTTTTGGCCTTGATCGGAGATCAGTCCCGTCTCCAGCTCCTGCAGGGCGGAAAAAACCTCGAACAAGCCGACCTCCACCCGATTGAGGGCCGCCGGCTTGGCGCACTCGAAGACGTAGACGGCCTCCAAATCGCCGTGACCTTCGCCTTCATGATCATGGTCGGCGTCGTCAGGGCCGTGGTCCGCGGCCTCGTCGTCATGATCATGGTCGATGTCGTCATGGCCGTGGTCCGCGGCCTCGCCGTCATGATCATGGTCGGCGTCGTCATGGCCGAGGTCATCGGCCTCGCCGTCATGATCATGGTCGGCGTCGTCATGGCCGTGGTCCTCGGCCTCGCCGTCATGATCATGGTCCGGCCGGCCTTCGGCGGCAAAGGGAGCCAGCAGCTCCGCCGGAAGATTGGCCGAGCTCAAGCTCGCCGAGACGGCCCGGCAGCCGGCCGCGGCCGGAGTCTTGAAAAGCTCCTCCGCCCGGCCAAGCTTGGCGGCCAGATCCTTGACCTCGTCGCGCTGGGCGTCGGTCGTCGGCTCGTGCTCAAAGGAGATGAAGCTGGCCAAAGGGCCGTCCAGCTCGATCTCCAAACGGCCGCCCTCCACGGCCACGTTGAGGTCAGCCTTGCCGTGCTCGTGGGCGCCATGGGTTTGACCAAAAGCCGGGCCGGCGGACTGGGCGAGCCAAAGGCCCGCCAAAACTGCGGATAAAATGACAGCGTTGCGCATCGTGGCAGCTCCTTCGGAAGCAGGCGTTGATGGGACGAGGCCAAAACGAAATGATATATTATTGCATCACACCCATCCTTGTCAACGCCCCCAAACCGGCCGGGCGAGGGCCGACCGGCGAGGCGGAGTCGGTTGACGGCCTGGCCGTCGGCTGGACCGAGCGCCGAGCCGGCGGACCGGGAGCAGGCGGCCCTCAAAGCCAAGCTGCCGCCGCCGGCGGTCAGAGCCTGGAGGCCGACCGCAGCCCGCTGGCGCGGCGCGAGCCCTGAGCGATCCCAGAAAAAACCCGGCGTGCTCCAAGTCCGCTCCAAGTCCGCTCCGAGGGCCGGCCGGCTTCCAGGCCGCCTCACGCGCAGAACGCCTCGTCGCCGTGCCGCCGCCTGCCCGCCAAAGGTCAGCCCGCAAACTGCCTGCCGCGCAGAGCCAGCATTGACGAGAACAAGCGCAAAATGACTCCGGCAAACCTTGATCGTCAGTCGTTTAATGCTTCGCCCTCTCACAAAGGCTCGCCGGTCAACGACTTCAAAGCCGAGGCGCCCGCAAGTCGGCCAAAATCAAAGCCTAACGGCGGCCGGTTCGTAGCCTCAAAACGCACATATGGGCCTGCCGTTCCTTCGCCATCGCTATATCTTGCGATAGTAAGTGATGTTAAATTATGCTAATTTACTTCGGCCAGACGCTATGGTTTGGCATTAACTGCGCCTAAAGGCAGCTACCCATAAAGGCAGCTACCCTGCTTTGACCGAAAGAGCGGTCTAAGGGCGATGAACGGAACCTATGAGCTGGCCGGATAGATCATTGAGGGGAATCAGTTCGGCCCGACCGCTTCGGCGGTTCGCGGCTGCCGCTCATTGCCGGCTACAGCCGCTCCTTGCCGATGCCAGCCGCTTATTGCCGACTCATTGCCGATGTCAGCCGCTTATCGCCGAAGTCAGCCGCTCATCGCCGACGATATCCACTCATCGCCGACGACAGCCGCTCATTGCCGAAGCCAGCCGCTTATCGCCGATGTCAGCCACTTATCGCCGATGTCAGCCGCTCATCGCCGACGTCAGCCGCTTATCAGCGATGTCAGCCACTTGTTGCCGAAGTCAGCCGCTTATTGCCAACGTCAGCCGCTCGTTACCGAAGTCAGCCGCTCATCGCCGACGTCAGCCGCTCATCGGCGATGTCAGCCGCTCATCGGCGATGTCAGCCGCTCGTTGCCGAAGTCAGTCGCTCATCGCCGAAGTCAACCGCTCATCGCCGAAGTCAGCCGCTCATCGCCGAAGTCAGCCGCTCTTTGCCGAATTCAGCCTCTCATTGCCGAATTCAGCCGCTTATCGCCGAAGTCAGCCACTCATTGCCGAATTCAGCCGCTCATCGCCGAAGTCAGCCGCTCATCGCCGAAGTCAGCCGCTAATTGCCGACGTCAGCCGCTCGTTACCGAAGTCAGCCGCTCATAGCCGACGTCAGCCGCTGATAGGCGATGTCAGCCGCTCTTTGCCGAAGTCAGCCACTCATCGCCGAAGTCAGCCGCTCATCGCCGAAGTCAGCCACTCATCGCCGAAGTCAGCCGCTCATCGCCGAAGTCAGCCACTTATTGCCGAATTCAGCCGCTTATCGCCGA
>JAISZC010000091.1 GCA_031269485.1 Deltaproteobacteria bacterium | reverse complement strand
AAGGTCCAGGCGTGGCTTTGGGCGGTGTCGCGGGCCATTCCTATGATCAGGGGCGAGAGGATGGCGGCGATCTGGAATATGCAGTTGCCGACGCCCCCGGCCGTGGCCGCCCACTCGGGTCCGGCGTTGTCGGCGATGATGACCGAGCTGATGGGGTTGGCGAAGGCGATCAGAAGCCCTATGCCGCAGGCCGCGGCGAAGGCCGGGCCCACGGAGCCCATACGGCCGAAGAGGAGGAGGAGAGCCGCGAGCGGGACGTGGGCGCCGATGAGCAGGCCCCGCTTGCGCCCTGGGAGCTTGCCGCAGAGGTATCCGGCCAAAGACGGCATCAAAAGGCCGACGAGCCCGTAGACCATCATGATCCGTCCGGCCTGGGCCGGGGTCAACTCGAATCTCCCGACCAGGTAGCTGTTGCCGACGCTGCCGAAGCCTATCTGGCACCCGACGACCGAGAAGCCGGCCAGCGAGATGAGCAGGATGTTGCGGTTGCTCAGCACGAACCTGAGCCCGACCAGAAAGCTCTTGCGGGGGCCGGCGGCGGCGAGGCGCCGGTCCCTCATCATGAGCAGCATGACCACGGCCAAGACCCCGATGGCCGCCCCCACGACCTTGAAGGCCCCTTGCCAGCCCAGGGACGTCTCCAGCATGGGCATGACCAGGTTGGGGATGGCGACCCCTATGGTGGGCGAGGTCATCAGCACCCCGATGGCCAGCCCCCTCTGGGCCGGGGCGAACCACGAGACGATGGCTTTAAGGCCTGAGGAGTAGACGCACCCGGCCCCGAGGCCGCAGACGATCCGGAGGATAAAGCCGGCCCGGTAGTCCACGGTCAGGCCCATGGCGAACGTGCCCAGGGCCTGCAAAGCCAGCGCGCCCGCCAGGACCCGGCGGGGGCCGAAGCGGTCGGCCAGCACGCCCCCGGGAATCTGGGTGAGGACGTACCCGATGTAAAAGGCCGTCATGAAGGCCATGGCCTGGGTCAAGGTGATGCCCATGACCGGCATGACCACGGGGACCAGCGGGGGCCAGGCGAAACGGGAGACGAAGGCCATGGTGAAGCCCGAGGCCGCCAGGGCCATGACGACCCAGCGGTAGGGGCTCTCGACGGCGCCGCGGTTGTCGCTCATAATCCACCTCCCGGCGGCCGCCCGACGGCTGGGCGGCGGCGTTGCGCGCGCCTTCCCAGGCCAGACGCGACGTTGCTGGAATCGGCCTTGCGGGCCTGGAACGAAGGCCAGCGCCGAGCCGAAGCGCAACGCGGCCGGCCCCCACGATGGGCACGGAGCCCAGGCAGCTGACGCCGAACCGCCGAGCAGAAAACAACTCGGCGGCGAAACAAACGGAGCTCAAGCGACCGGCCAGAGGAGGCCGTCGCGCTCAACCATGAATTTTTTTGAGCAGCCAGGCGATGTTTCGGCCCAGCACGCGCATGGTCCGCTGGGCTTCCTCGTCGTCGCGCACATCGCCTTTTTCGACGCCGAAGCCCATGTTCCAATACGACGAGCCCACGGTGATCATCTCGGTTATCCCGAAAAAGTGGTTGATGGAATCCAGCGTGTGGACGTGTCCGGCTCGCCTGGCCACCGCCACCGCGGCCCCGACCTTGCGCCGCAAGGGGCTTCCGGAGTGAATGTTGACGAAGCCGACGCGGTCAATGAGGGCCTTGAGTTCGGGGGTCAAGTCGGAGAAATAGACCGGCGAGCCCAGCACGACGGCCCGGGCTCGAAAAATTTGCGGCGTCAGCTCCGAAATGGCGTCCTTTTGACTGCAGGCCTTGAGCTTGGCGCAACTTCCGCAAGCCAGACAACCTCGCACGGGCTGTCCGCCAATTTGCGCCAGTTCGGTGTTGAAGCCGGCTTGGGTCAGCTCGTCCAAAACCCATTCCAGCATGACGGCGGTGTTGCCTCCGGCCCGCGGACTGCCGTTGACGGCCAAAACAGTCATGATCGCCTCCCAGGGATCGTTGCTTGAGCTTCAGAGAATCGCTTGAGCTTCAGAGAATCATCTCGGTTATCCCGAAAAAGCGGGGAATCCTGTGGACGTGCCCGGCTCGCCTGGCCGCCGCAGCCCCTGCCTTGCGCCGCCAGGGGTTTTCGGCGTTCTGGCTGGCGAAGCCGACGCGGTCGACGAGGGCTTTGAGTTCGGGGGGCAAGTCGGAGAAATAGACCGGCGAGCCCGGCACGACGGCCCGGGCTCGAAAAATTTGCGGCGCCAGCTCTGAAATGGCGTCCTTTTGACTTCAGGCCTTGAGCTTGACGCAACGTACGCAAGCCAGACAACCTGGCTGTCCGCCAATTTGCGCCAGTTCGGCGTTGAAGCCGGCTTGGGCCGGCTCGTCCAAAACCCGTTCCAGCCTGACGGCGCGTCGCCTCCGGCCCGCGGACCGCCGTTGACGGCCAAAACGGTCATGAGCGCCTCCCAGGGCGCGTCGCTTGAGCTTCCTTGCCCCGCGCCGCCGTCGCCCCGGACCGCGCGCCGGACTTTGGCTCTGACAACCGCGGCCCGTACCAGGCCAAAGCCGCCCGCCTCACCATCTCCTGGCTGACGGTCGCGGTGCGGCCGTCGTGGACCACCACCGCGGCCAAGGCCAATGGCCCGGCCGTCTCGCCATCCTGCGAGGGCTTGGCGTAGGCCACGAACCAGTCCACCCGGGCCCCGTCCTCGTCGTTGATGGTGCCGCTCTTGCCGCCCAGCTCAAGCCTCGACAACAGCGGATGCACGGCCGCGTCGGCGAAGCGCTTGCGGCCCGTGCCCTCGGAGACGGCGGCCCGCATGAGGGCCGCCAGCTCATGGGCCGTCTCCGGGGCGACAATCTGGCCCAAGGACTGCGGACGACTGCGGTAAAGGACGTTGTTGTCGCGGTCGAAGACCTCGCTGACGATGGTCGGCTCGAACAATTCGCCGTCCATGGCCACCGCCGAGGCCATCAAGGCGCCGTGGACGGGGCTGACTCTGGTGACGCGGTTGAACCCCGAGGCCAGCTCGGCCAGGTGAAAGGCCTCCTGCTCGGCGGGCGTCCCCAGGCCCTCGTGGTCGGCGGAGTCCTCCTCGGAGCCGGCGAGGCCGAGCTCGAAGGTGGAGGCGGCCACAGGCATCTCAAAGTCGATGTCTTCGTTGAAGCGGAAGCGTTCAGCCAGATCGACGAGCTCCTCGGGCGTGACGGCGAAGGTCCCCAGCTTGCCGAAGACGACGTTGATGCTTTCCGCGAAGCTTTCGCGCAAGGTGGCCTGATGGCGGCCCTGATTGGGCTCCTTGAACACGTTGCCCTTGAACAACGTGTGCTTGCCGCCGTCGTAGGAGACGGCCGAATCGGCCGTGAAGTCGGCCTTCTCGACGGCCGCGGCGGCGGTGACGATTTTGAAAAGGCTGGCCGCCGGAAAGGAGCCCTCCAAGGCGGCGTTGCCGTCGGCCTGGCCGGCCGAAGCCCCGGCCAAGGCCAGCACGCGGCCGTCGCGGGGATCGAGCACCACCAAAGCCGTCTTGAGAGCCTTGGAGTCCTCGACCAGCCTGCAGGCCAAGGCCTGGAGCTCCGGATCCAAGGTGGTGCGAACGAAGAGCGGCTGTCCGTCGGGGCCTTCGGCCGAAAAGAGGCGAGCCTCCGTGGGGCTCAAGTTGCGCGAGCCGATGATGGCGGCCAATTCCGCCTTTTCCAGGCCCTGCTTGGGAGGCGGATCCAGTCGGCCGACAAGGCGCCTGGGACCGCTGGGGCGAGGCCCGCCTGGGTCGGCCGAGCGCCCCGGCAGGATCAAAAGCCGCCGCCAGCTTTCAAGGCGGCTCTCCGTCCGGCTCTCGTCGACGCCCCAGCCCAGACCGGCCAGCCAGACGGTCGCCGCTCCGGCCAGGACCGCGGCCAAGGCCGCGCCCGTCCAACGCAGACGACGACGTCGACGACGGGCGGGCGAAGAAAAGAAGGACCAATCCAAGCTCATGTGTTTTGGCTCATGCGTCTTGGCTCAGTTTTTGGGGCGCATTTTTTGGGCTTGTCTTTTTTGGCTTGTCATCGGCTCGTCCATTTTGGCCATTTTCTTCCGGCTCAGCGGCCGCAACGTAATTTGCGAGCCCGTTCGCCGGGCCGCGCGGCCAAACGGCAAGCGCTTTTGTTTCGACGAACGAAGCCTCAGGCCGCCTTTTCGCCTTCGTCGGGCCGGGCGGCCCGTCAGGGCCGGATGACCTCCAGCCCGCCCAGGCGCGGCCTTAAAACCTCGGGCACCAACACGGCGCCGTCGGACTGCTGGCCGTTTTCCAGAACGGCCGCCAAGGTGCGGCCGACGGCCAGTCCCGAGCCGTTGAGGGTATGGAGCAATTCGGCCTTGCCGCCGGCCTCGCGCTTGAACTTGATGTTGGCGCGGCGCGCCTGAAAATCGCCGAAGCAGGAACAGGAGGAAATTTCCCTAAAAAGCCCGGCGCCTGGCAGCCAAACCTCCAAATCGTACGTCTTGGCCGAAGAAAAGCCCATGTCGCCGGTCGACAACAGCACCGTCCGATAGGGCAGGCCCAAAAGCCGCAAAACTTCTTCGGCGTCCATCGTCAGCCGCTCCAAAGCCGCCGCCGAATCCTCGGGCTTGACGAACTTGACCAGCTCGACTTTGTCGAACTGGTGCATGCGGATCAAACCCCGCGTGTCGCGTCCGGCCGCCCCGGCCTCGGCCCGAAAGCATGGCGTGTAGGCGGTCAGCGACAGAGGCAGCTTGTCGGCCTCCAAAATTTCGTCGCGCATGAGGTTGGTCAGCGGCACTTCGGCGGTGGGAATGAGCCAAAAATCGCTTTCGGCGAGCTTGAAGCCGTCCTGGGCGAATTTGGGCAGTTGGCCCGTGCCGTAGAGCGACTGCGAATTGACCAGAGCCGGCGGCCAGACTTCCCGATAGCCATGCTTTTCGACGTGCAGATCCACCATGAAATCGATCAAGGCCCGATTGAGGCGCGACAAGGCGCCGTAGAGCACCACAAAGCGGCTGCCGGCGATTTTGGCCGCCCGGGCGAAATCCATCAGGCCCAAGGCCTCGCCGATCTCCCAGTGGTTTTTGGGCTTGAACCCGAAGTCGCGAGGCTCGCCCCAGCGGCGCACCTCCAAATTAGCGCTTTCGTCGCCCACCGGCGCCGAAGGATCGGGCAAATTGGGCACGGAGGCCAAAAGCTCGCGCTGCTGCTCTTCGGCCTCGGCGGCCAGGGGATCCAGCTGCTTGATGCGCTGACCTATTTCGCGGTTTTCGGCGATCAGCTCGTCGCAGGGTTGCCCGGCTCGCTTGAGCTTGGCCACCTCGTCGCTGGCCCGATTGCGCCGGGCCTTGAGCGCCTCGACTTCCTTGAGCAGCTCCCGTCTTTTGCGATCAATGGCGCCGAAGCTCTCAATCACGGTCGGCGCCTGCTGGCGCTGGCGGAACATCTCCTCGATCAAGGGCAGGTTGTCCCGGACGAACTTTAGATCCAGCATGTTGACCGCCCCCCCCAAAAACTCAAAAATTTAAAAATTAGATAAGACAAAAAAATATGAAAAGCAAAAATTTGATCTTAAGTCGACAAAATCCGCAAAGCATTGTGTAGACGTGCGGCCAGGCCGCCGCCGGCCAGGCGCGGCCAAAGGCGTTTTGGGGGTCTTTTGGCCTCGGAGAAGGCCAGGCGGCCGCGGAGCGAAACGGCTGGCCCAAACTCAGGCGCCGGGTCCGCCGGACCGTCGGCCTGGCCGCCGTGGCCCGGAGGGCGGCTTAACAATGAGCCCGCTCCGGCCTCGCCCTGACCTAATCGAGAGCGTCAGAGCTCCAAGCCTTCCAAGTGAAAAACACATGTCGCCACAGAACCTAAACCGAGGGAGCCTCTGACTTCAGTCAGGGGAGGACGTCAATTTGTCGTCTCGTTGCAGCGACTAGTGAACCATAACTTAATTTTAACTCTAAGTCAACCTAAAACAGCATCTTGAACGCCTTGGGGGCGGGGCCATGCGCGGTCGGCCGGTCAGAGGCGCGCCGCCGCCAAAAAAGCCCGCGCGCCTATTCCCAGGGTTCGGCCACCGGCTCGTCGAAGTCCATGACCTTTTCCGGCTCGGGCAGGGCCGGCGGCGGGGCCGCCTTGAAGGGGTCGAGGTTGACGGAGTCCAGGGGCCAGACGTCCGGCCACATGGGATGGGGCCTGAGATTTTCCAGCCGACGATCGACGACGAAGGCCGCCGGCCGCAGGCGAAGCATCACGTACGGCGTCTGCTCGAGGGCCAGCCTCTCGAGTTGCCTCAATATTCTGACCCGCTCGGCTTGCTGATCGGGCGACGGAAATTCGGCGATGAGGCGATCGGCCTCGCCGCTGCTGAAGCCGGCCGGATTGCCGACGATGGAGGCGCGGGAATCCAAAAAACCGCCGGCCCACATCTCGGGCGAAGGCAGAGCGGGCCTGCGCCAATCCAGCATCAGATCCCAGTCGGCTTTTTCCAAAATGCCCCGGCCGTAGGCGCCTTGGAGGGCGATCAGGTTGACCGTCAAGCCGTGCTCCCGGAGCTTGGCGGCCAATTTCTCGGCGTCCGGACGCCCCTCGACGTCTTCGTAACGGTACACCAGGCTCAACGGGGCGCGAGACGGCCCCATCTGGGCCAGCAGCTCCGCGGCCCGCTTTTCCAGCTCCTCGGGCGGCCGGACGGCGGGCGCGGCCCAGGGGACCCAGCCGGTCGGAAAAAAGCCCTGGACCGGAAACGGGGCTTCGGCCCGCAAGGCGGCGTCCGCCAAGAGGCCCAAGGCCTCGCGGACGCCCCTGAGCTTGAGGTAGGGTCGAACCAGGTTGAAGGCCAAAAAGCGAGTCTCGCAGGACGGCGTCAGCACCAAGGGTCGGTTCTCGGTTCCGGCGAAACCCTGGGGCGGCCCGGAGACCAGGTGGGCCTGAGCTTGGTCCATGAGCTCGAGACGGCGGGCCGGGTCGGGCTCGAACAAAAACTCGATCCGGTCGAGCTTGGGGACGCTGGGGCTGTCGGGCCGTATGCGCAGCTTCAGCGAGTCGGATTTGAAGGCCTCGACCTCGAAGCGCCCCGAGCCCAAGGTGCGGGCGTCGAGATGCCCTGGCGGCTTTCCGGCCAGGCCCGGGCTGATCAGGGAGGCCATGGGCGTGGTCAGGGAAGCCAAAAAAGGCGGCCAGGGCGCGTCGAGGATGAGCCGGAAGGTGTGCGGGCCCACCACCTCGAGAGATTTGAGGCGCGGAAAGTAGAGGCGGCCGGTCTCGCCGGCCATGAGACGATCGAAGGTGAAAAGCGCGGCGGCCGTGTCCACGGGCCGGCCGTCGGAAAAGGTCAAGCCTTCGCGCAGCACGATGGTGTAGACGCGGCCGTCGTCGGAGACGCGGTAGGTGTAGGCGACGGAATTGGCGTTGTCGAGCTCGGCCGTGCCGGGCTTGAGGTCGAAGAGGCGGCGATAGGCGGTCATGACGACCGGCCAGGCGGCCGGATCGGGGGGGTGAAGCTGCGGATCGAGGCTGGTCGGCGCCTTAGGATAAATCAGCCTCAGGACGTCGGCCTGCGCGACGCCGCCGACCCCCAAGGCCGCCGCGGAGGCCGCCAAAAAAACCAGCGCCGTCGCAAGGACCGAACCGAAGGGCGCCGAAGAGGCCGCCGCCGCGCCCGGGCGGTTCGCCCGCCGGACGACGCAGCTTGTCGCCATGCTTCCTCCCTCGCAATACGTCGGCCGGCGGCGCCGTCACCTGAGCCGATGGCCGTCTCATGAGCCGTCCGGCGAGCCGATCAAAACGGCGCCCGCCCGCGAACCGCTCAACGGGCCGCCAAAATTTTTAGACGCAAAAACCTAAAATTAAGCCATAAACATCACGTTTTGATGTCTAATATCAAATAATTATTTGATGCCTTAAATTATAACTTAATTTTTGCCCATAATAAAAAATTTGATAATTAAATCATCTACAGGTAAATTGGAGGTCAAAAGTCCTCATTTTGCGCTAAGTCAATTAATTGGCCACTTACTTAAATATATTCTTAATATTATTCAAAACAGATAAAAAACTTAATTGACCATAAAAGACAATACTGCTCTAGCTAATGGTTAATTGTCACCGATTATTCTTAACTTTAGCGTATGAAGGCGTTAATTCTGGTCATATACAGCCGTAGAATTTTTATTTGCTTTTCAAGTTTGTTATTATAAGAGACGGCTGAAACCGGTTTGGCCGCCTAAACCGCCGTAGCGCCACTTGACGTAGATTTAAGGCTGCAGCTTCGATAGATAGGCAGCCTTTAAATTCGTCAAGCGAAGCTTCTATATATTTTTAAAATAAAACGTCAAATTCGTCAATTGTGAAGCCACGGGAGACTGTATAATTTTTATCGAGTGTCAGATCGATAAGATTGTTTAAGGTGGCAAAAAATTGACATCTTGGTGAATTTGGTTGCACGAGTGAGGCAGACAAAATCCCAATATTCTGAAGCACTTTTCGTCGCGACCCTATCAGTTTTGAATGCCGCCAAGCTCAAGAGAATGACCGGAGACGGTGTCCAGTCGTAATCTGAGTCCTCTATCCAAAGGCCCTTGAACAGCTAGCGACGGCCCGGCAGGACGGCCTTAATGGTGCTTGCCAGAAGATATTTGCCAAAACAGCGAGGCAAAGATAGAAAATAAGGCGCTTTTTCTTTGACTAGTTTGTATATCATCTCGGTCTTGTCAGCGTAAAGAAGACCGTCTTTATGAATTTGCGCAAATATATCTATTTCACGGAATATTTTATTTGTCAAAACTATTATCCAATTAAACACTTTTGGGTATTAAAAGGCGAAATCATCGGATTAAACTCAAATAATCCTCTTAATTTGCAGCTATTCAACAGACTCAGTCAGGAAAATAGTTTATGCTAATCATTAGTAATCTTCAGCAACAATTACCAGATAAATAAGTCAATTTTACGTATTTGTATTGGATATATCGTTTAATTATTTCTAAATAAATATCATTAAGGTTCAATTTTTTTGCTGTAAGCTGTAAAACATCATTTCAGCTTGATGATTGTGGCTATGATCGCGACTTTTGCCTTTTGATCAAAAAGAGCTTACATGTAGAAAAGAGACGGCCCTAAAGCGGCCAAGCCCCAGAGAAAAATGCTGTAGGCAAAGAAGCCGAAAAGAAAAACCAAGCCGGCCATGAGACAAAAAACGGCCTGCCCTTCCAGACGGCGGTACATGTCCTCGACGGCCGCCAACCAGCGCCTCCTCCAGGGGCTCAAAATCACGAAGACGCCGGTGGTCAGCGGCGCCAGGACCAAAAAAAGAAATTTTTCCCGCAAAAAGACGTGGCTTTTGAAGCGCCCGGTCACGTAGAGCCCGACAAAAAAAAGGGCCACCACGAGGAGATATCCCAGGTGCCAGCGCAGGAAACGGTTGATGCTGCGGCTCTCGGCCGGAGTAAGTTCAGACAAGCGCATGATTTTGTTGGCGAATGGCTGCTTTCCCGCGGGCCGGTCCGGCGCCTGACGACGGGCCGCCCGAGCTGGTATAATGAAACGGTCGTCAGGAGGACCGAACTCCAAGGCCAGAAATTTTACCTCAAACCCGCGGCGATGTCCACGGCCCCTTTTGAGGCCCAGGCCCGCGACGCCTCCTGCGGCGACTTCGGCGGACCCAACTCGACCCCCTCGGCTCGACGCCCTCGGCTCGACGCGCGCCCAAGCCTGCCC
>JAISZC010000090.1 GCA_031269485.1 Deltaproteobacteria bacterium | reverse complement strand
GCGGCCGTCTGGCGCTGCAGACCGGCCAGGAAGGCTGATGCGCTCCCTGGCGACATGCCCTCCGGCTTTGTCCAAAGGGGAAACGGCCCTCTCTGGCTTGCTTTCGGCGGGGCGGACGGCCGAACTCCACGCCTTCGAGCGTTGAGCAAAAAAAGGTTCGCCGATGGAACCTCCCGACGTATCGCGTCACGTCCGTATCCGCGGACCGCTGCTTCCTTCCGGATCTGACGGGGTTAGCGGGCGAACGCACACGAAGCCGAGAGGCTCCAGCGGCGAACCGAAGCGAATTATACCTGTCCGGCTTTGGAAAAACAAGACCCGCCGCAAACCCGGCGGCGCTTCGGCTTGCCGCTTGCGGCTTGCGGCTTGCGGCCGACTGCGTTCAAAGGCTAGCCGACGATTTCAGGAGCTCGCATGCCTTCCGCCTCCTTGGACCCGGCCAGACGCGCTCCGCATCAAACCCGCCAAATCTCGCCAGTTTCGCCAGTTTCGCGTCAAAGGCCAGCCGAGCCGGCCGGCCTTTTCGCCACGCTCGCCGCCCTGGCCTTGATGCTCGCATGGACGTTCGCGTCGCCGGACGCAAAGGCTGCTGACGACGTTGAGACGACAGGACCGGCGGCCGCGTCGCCAATCGCCGAGCCACCGACCGCCGAGCCGGCCCAACCGGTTTGGAGCGGCTGCCCGATGGCCTCTGCAACCACGGCCGACGCCTGACGATTGCGCGTCAGCCTCAAAAGGTTCTGGTCTTCGGGACCGGAACGGCCGAGACGTTGCTGGGCTTGGACAACCTCGTGCCGCTCCCGCGACGCTTGAAGCCGCGAGCCTGAGCCGCGCCATGTCAAAGCTTTTGCCGCCATGGCCGAGCTGACGCCGGACGAGCTGGCCGGTCTGGAGACGTCCGGAGGCGTTGACTTCGTCTACGGGCGGCTGGAACGCGAGGCGCCTGAGCCTCAAATGGCTGCCCGTCTACGTTTCCTCCGCCCGGACCGTCGAAGAGATGTGGGCCGAAGTAGCCGGCTTGGACCGCATCTTTTTGAAGCCCAAGCCGGAGCTTTGCTGTAGGAGCTCCAGACCAGCTCGCAGGCGTTATTCTCGCTCTCCGGGACGCCGAACCCGTGGCCGTCCTGGCGAGCGCCGATGTCCGGGACGGCAGCGTCGCCGCCCTTGGCGGGCTGGACTACGGCTCGGACCTCATCAGACTGGCCGGTGGCCGCAACGTATTGGCCGAGTTCGGCTCGTGGTCGACCATTTAGAACTCCGAGGCCGCCGCCCGCCGACCGAACCGCATAGCCGCGCTCGGCCGCGACGACGTCCATTGGGAACTCAAGCTGGGCGAACTCAAAGCCGACCCTGACCTGGGCCGTCTGCCGGCCGTGACGGCCGCTGATTTTGGACGCGGCCTTTCTGCCGCCCGGCCCCCGCGCGGCCGAAGCGGCCGCAAAGCTGGCCGCCTTTTTTCATCCCAGCCTTCGGCCCTTTTAGGTCCACCCGACGACACAGACAGAAGCTGCTCTTGGAAGCTGCTCTTGGACGAGCCATCTTCGGGAGGGGCCGTTTAACGAGCCAGCGCCGACGGCGAGGAAGCCGCCGGCGCCATCATTTAATAATGAAGAGCTGACGACGAGACGACGTAGGGCGACGGCCGGCGGCGCCATCGCCTAACGTCATTTCTGGACGCTCTACCCGCCTCGCATCGGCCCCAAATAAGGCGGCCGCCTTAATGACCTCTTTTTGCTGGCTCCAAACCGGCCCAAAATCAAGCCGACAGCCCTCAACGACCTCAGCTTGCCTCCTCAAACAGGCCCAGAATCAAACCAGCCGCCTTCTACGACCTCAGCTCGCCGTCTCAACCCGGCCCAGAATCAAGCCAGCCTCTCTCGACGGCCTCTGCTTGCCTCCTCAAGCCGGCCCAGAATAAGGCCAACACCCTTCGACGACCACTTCTTGCCGTCTCAACCCGTCTCAGAATCTGCCGACAGCCCTCGACGACCTTTGCTTGCCTCCTCAAACCGACCCAGAATCAGGCCGGCCACCTTCGACGGCCTCTTGCGGCTCAAAGCCAACCGTTCCGGCAAACGCTGGCCTCCCTCCAATCGGCGCCGACTCCGCAACGTCTGCCCTTGCCGCCCAAACTCCTCCGTCAGGCCGGGCAATCGCTGAAAGGCCGCCATTGCTGGCCTTCAGAGCTTGACAGGCCGATCGGCCGTCAAGCTTTCTTCGAAAAACCTCAAGCTTCGCTCCAGTTTCGTCGAACTATCCGCTCCAATTTTCGAGGTTTTTTGGACGGCCATCCAGCCGGACTCGACCCGCCTGCAACTATTTCGAAAAATCGCCGAAAAAAATTAAAGTGTTCTGCAGGATTTCCGATAAGAAACATGAAAGAAGTTCGAGCGCCGCCTGGACGAAAGGGGTCCGGCGACGCCCAAGGACTCTGCCCCTCCGACCGGTTTCGGCCGGATTCAGCATTTGGGCGCTCCAAGCGCCTCTCGCCGGAGGGTCCGGCGTCCTGACAACAGGAAGGAGTTCCGTCATGAGTCTCGTAATTAATCACAACATGATGGCCATGAACACGGCCCGCAATCTCAACAACACCTACGGACGGCTGTCCTCGAGCGTGGAAAAGCTGTCCTCAGGTCTGAGGATCAATTCGGCCGCCGACGACGCCGCTGGATTGGCCATCAGGGAACTCATGCGGGCCGACATTGCCACGATGAGGCAAGGCATCAGAAACGCCGCCGACGCCATCAGCATGATCCAAACGGCCGACGGCGGCATGGCCGTCATCGACGAAAAGCTCACCCGCATGAAGGAGCTGGCCGAACAGGCCGCCACCGGCACCTACACGACCCTCCAGCGGGAAATCATCAACTCCGAGTACCAGGCCATGGCCGCGGAAATTGACCGCATCGCCACCGCCACCAACTTCAACGGCGTAAAGCTGCTCGACGGCTCGATCACCAACCTCCACGGCGGATTGGGCATGAAGATCCACTTTGGGGTTGGCAACAACGCCGACGAAGATTATTATTTCATCAACACCGGCGACGTCCGGGCCACCAGCTCCACGGGCCTGCGGATCGGCGGCGACGCCAAAAACGACATCTGGGGCCAAGGGGC
The DNA here is from genome assembly GCA_031269485.1 of Deltaproteobacteria bacterium. Classification (GTDB taxonomy): domain Bacteria; phylum Desulfobacterota; class Desulfarculia; order Adiutricales; family Adiutricaceae; genus JAISZC01. The sequence continues at coordinate 844 of JAISZC010000090.1, read as the reverse complement.
GGCCGGCGCCAAGGGCTTGGCTGGTCCGGGCTGCTGCACCTCCGGCTACGATTCGCTTGACAAGCCCGCGGGCTTCATCAGCGGTCAAACCTTCTCTTATGGCTACAACTGGGACTGGATTGAGGACGACGACCCCGATCTGCTCGCCGGCAAGTACCTGGCGGGCCGATACACGGTCAACGCCTCAGACAGCCTTCAGGATCTGATCGACAAGGTCAACCGCGGCACCCAAAGCCGCGTGGGCGTCCAGCTCGACTCCACGGCCTTGGCCGACGCCATCAAAACAGGCGGAACCGCCGCCGTCTGCGTGGGCGAAGAAGCCTACATCTTCGGCAGCGCCTCCATCGCCGGCGGCACCGTCACCGAGCCGGCCGTGCCGGCCCAGGTCTACAAGCACCTGGCGGAAGGCGAGTACGTCGGGCTGAATTTTCAGTACAACGCGACCAACGGCTTCGGGTTGACCACCGACCAAATCAATAAGCTGAAGGACGCCGGCATCGATCTGACTTCTCTGGACCTCGCTTCGGCCAAGGTCTCAGGCAGCACCTCTTCCTTGGTCAGCTCTTCGCAGGCCAAGTCGATGCTCGTCTACAAGCTGGCCGCGGCTTGGCAGGCCCTGGGATTGAGCTCCATGAGCGGGTTGTCCGTGACTTCCGGCGTCAACGACGCCTTCACCATCAGCGCCGGCGCCATCGTCGCCAGCGCCAACGGCGCCCTGGTCGGCACGGGCCTGACGGCCACCGTGGCCTCCGGCGAAACCTTGAACGTCCACACCGGCGTCTACGCCGACGAAAACGGCAATTGGACCGACGACCGACGCATCGCCTCCGCCCTGGGCTTTTCG
>JAISZC010000083.1 GCA_031269485.1 Deltaproteobacteria bacterium | reverse complement strand
TCTGAGATTTGAGATATTAGGGTTCTGGGCAGGGCGGGCCGCTGGCGGCCCGCTCGACCGGAAAGGCGCCCTCGGGCCGCTGGTCCTCCAGGCGGCGGTCCTTGGGCGCCATTTTTTTGGGTTTTTTCGGGGGGTTTTGGCGGCGTCCTTGGGAGTTTTTCTGACGGCCGCGATCATGGAAACAGCCCCTGGTTCGCCAGTTTGGGCGTGACGAGCCGGCGGTCTGTCGGACAATGGGCTTGTTCGGCGGGACGGTCCCGACCTGCGGGCTTGTGGGAAGCGCCGAGGAGTCGAGGCGCAGTCGCCCGGCGAGGTCGCCCCCGTCCTTCGATGGTCCTTCTCGACGTCGATCCGACGTTGGTTTGTCGCCCTTTCGCCGCTTCCTCCCGTTAGGGGCCTTGAGCGACGTGCCGCGGGGAGTCGAGCGCGGCGGCCTGGGGGTTTTGGGGCCTCAGCCGCGCAAATTTGAAATGGCGTCCGCGAGACGCCATTTTTTTCGTTTTTGCCGTTTTTGATCTTTATTTTCTAGGATCTAGGTCTGACGAACAAACGTACGTTGTCCCGTCGGCTGTCCTCCCAACTCGACTCTCTCGGATGAGGCCACTAGCCCAGGTTTACTCTCAAATGAGAGGAAAAACTCTCAAATGGAACCTCACGCCCCGGGCAAAACCCTCAATTGAGAGGTCCGGTCGGGCGCCAGGTAGGAGCCCGGCCTGGATCTTTGGAGGGCGCTCAAGAGCCCAGGCGCGCAGGAGCGAAAAGCGCGGCTGACAGGCCGAGATTGAAGGGTCGGGCGGGGACGGGCGCGACCGGCCAAGCTGCGTTCGCTGGCGGACGAAGAGCGCGTCAGCGCCGACGGCCTTTGGTCCGCCAGCGCTGTCACGGCAGGGCAGGGCAGGGCAGGGCAGGGCAGGGCAGGGCAGGGCGGTCGGAAAAAACGCCTGGAAGTCAGCCGGGCTCTGTCATAACTGGTTAGTCGGCCGGCTGCTGGAACTTTGAGGCGCTTTTTTGTGGAAGATTTGAACCAGACGGCGTTTGGAGGCGGCGGTTCGTCCGCCGTTGGCGACTTGACGGCGGCTCTGCCAGGGTCGCCTAACCGGAGTTTAACCTGGGGGCCCCTCCACCCCCTGATCGTGGGGCAAACAGGCCGGATTTTTGTGCCGACACTGAATAAATCTTCCTCAATAATTGATACTATGTCCTTAAAATTTGTAGTAGCATACCATCCTGCTCTCCAGCAGGGCCGAAAGGGACGGCAGGTGGGCATGTAAATTGCTTATCCATCAACCTAGCAAACCTTCTAGCAAATTTGTCAGAATTCACTCGCACTGGGGGCAAAAAATAGGATAAAAATTTATTCCCAACTGATTCCGGGGTTTAGCGGAGTTTTGGCTGATTCAGGCCTAATGTAGCGTAGACTGGCCAGGCTACCCGACCAAATTCTTGATGCCACAGCCTTTTTCTTCATGAAATGTTAACGATAGGTTGAGAAATTCAGCCGCCAGCGCATTTCGGGGCCGGTCAAAGCCTTCCTTAATCTGTGGCTGAGGCCTCACGCAGGGGTGGCCGCATCTTGAGGCCTATTTTCCCTGCTTCAACAGCCGACCACGTGGATGGTCGCCCCATCAACCGACAAGGTTTCCCAGGTTATCTTTTCGTCCATGCTTTTGTCCGCGTCGTTGTCGAACACCACCAGCCAGCCCTCGCTCGCCCCGTAAATATCCATATATTTGCGGAGTTGCTTCAAACTGTCTTTCAACGTCTGGCGGGACTTTATCTTCAGCTCGATCGGGCAGGCGACGCCTTCGGCGAACAGAGCCAGGCGGTGGCGTCCCAGGGCGTACTCCCTGACGAGGACTTTCACCCCGCCGTTGAAGATTCTTTGAAGGAAAGCGTTTAAGGCGAGATGGGCTAGAGCCTCGGAGTAGCCGTTGGGCTCGGCCAGAGCGTCGGAATTTTCACGCCAGTATTTTTGAAAGGACTTCAGCGGCGAGGTCATGTCCAGCCTGTCGCCGTCCGCCCAGCGGTTGGAGCGCGCCTCGGAGGCCTCTTCGTCGAACTCGTCCTCGAAATGGCGGGCTAGAGTTCTGAGGATGACTTCCTGGTAGATTGGATTGGCCATCTGCAGACGGGAATCCTCATCCCGCTTCAAGAGGCCAAGGTCGAGGACATGACGCCTGTCGTCCTCGACGGCCGTGACCGGCAAGCGCCGGGCGCCGATTATGACCGGCTCCATCACCCGTCGGACTCTAGGTTCCTTGAGGCGCTCGAGCAGGTAGTCCAAGTGGGCGTCGCGGCGCAGGATCAAGGTCTCGGCCGCTCGGTCCATATGCTCGCCGGTGACAGGGACTGAGAAGTCGTTTTTCAGGTCCTCGACCACGATTTGGTCAGCCAGGGCGTTGACCAACCAGGGCTGGCCCTCTGACCAATGCCAGGCCTGGTCCACGGCCGAGGCCTCGAAAACCTGCCCGGTGGCCTCGGTGTGCTGGCGATAGAGGGTCTCGATTTCGGTCCTGGAAAAATTGGCCAAGGTGAAGGTCCCTTTCTTGATGTTGAAGGGGCTGGCCAGACCTCGGGACTCGGTTTCCGGCCGGACCTGGACCAAGTAGTCGCGGATGTCGCGCATGCCTACCAAGGCTAACGAACGTGGAAATTTGGACTTTGGCGAGCGATGGCGACTGTTGTAACCCGAACGAATTTGCCCAAGAAAAGGCATGAGTGGCTCGCTAGAAAGACAATCGGCCTCGTCAAAGAAAATAACTAGATCTTTATCGAGGCTCGCCGTCAAATTTCTTAATAAACTTCGAATTATAGTATCGAAATTTGACTTTAAGTTAGGATCATAGGTTGATGCGAACATTTCGAAGACGTAGACTCCAGAAGAATCCAAATCATCCATTATCTGGGAGGCTATTGTGGACATAGCTCTATCTACGTCGTCAACGTCGTTTAAAACCTCTAAAGTACAGTATAAAGCATATATTTTTCCTTGGGCGTTTATTTCGTCGGTCAAGGCGTTCAAAAAAGTCGTCTTTCCAGATTGATGTGGGGCATGAATGACGAAATAATATTTACCTTCGATCATCTTCTCGACGTCCGGCAGGCGCGGAAGGACGGGAATCATGTAATGTTCCGAGGGCAGACAAACGCCTGAGGTGTTGAACGTCTTGGACGTTGGGGCGGTCATGAGGTCCTCCGAGGTCAAGAAGGCGCTCAGGGGCGCTCGCGCATGATGGTTGCGGCCTGCTGGAATTGTACCACGCTCTCGCCATAAGCCAAACATCCGCAGGCCGGTCCCTCGTGCCGCGTCAAAAGCGGCCGCGTCCGGCTCAGCCTGGTCATGAAAAACTGCGCGGAAGCAATGGCGGACAACCGTCAAAGGGCGCATCTGGGCGAGCGCCGCCTCAGCGACCTTCAAGTCGATTTCCGTTGCCCGGTCAGGGACTGGCGCCGATCAGGCGGCGCTCCTTCTCGCGCCAAGCCTTAGCGTCATTGCGGCGAAGCCGGCCGCGGGCCTCAGCGTCGGCAAGGCCGGTCGCCTCGTCGATCTCGCTGAACGCGTCGTGGCCTTGTCTTTGGCCATTTGGCGGGAAAATTCCTCGCTTCTCGGGGCCGCCCGTCGTCGGCGACTCGACGGCGGCTCTGCCAGGTCGCCTAACCGGCGTTTAACATGGGGGGCCGTCCCAATAAATTTATTGCGATATTTAATCCATAAATGCTTGGTAGTTTTCCAATAACGAAAAATAATTTGATAAACAAATTTAATATCTGCTTAATAAGTTATATATTTTTTTGAGCTATAGGATAGCATATTTTATCTTCGTTGAATATATATTCACCAAATAAAGTTATTGTTTTTCTTAAAATTAAATTAACTCATTCATTTATGATTTGTTTTTTTAATATTGATAGCGTGGATTGAGAAATAGGATCATATTGATTAAAAATAGTTTTTCATATAAATTTTTTTGGAGTAAACATTATCAAATAAAGAAGTCTGTTAAGTAAAAATTACCTAGAAAAAATTTTACTTTTAATTGATAAGTATCGGGATGAAAGTTGTTAGCGGTTATTGGCACGGAAATTGCTGGAAAGACCGTTGGGATGAAAATTACTAGTTACCCGTTGGTCTAGAAATTGCTTAACCGCTCTGGTGAAGGCAATTGTCGAAAAAATGAGATAAAATTGAACAGGCAGGCATTGTCAATCTGGCCAATTTCTACCTGTGCGGTTTTCGGGGCTGATGGAGGCCAGGCCGTTGCCGACTGGGGGTTGGACCCATTCCCTGTGATCACAAGGTCTTAGGTTGCCAATCGAGAATGCGAGTCCAGAGGGGCCATTTTACAGGATTTATCCTGCCATTCCGGGTAGATAGGTCCTTTTGCCGGGGCGACTGCTTAGGATCTATCAAAAGTGCGTCTGGGCTGTCCAGTCAACCTTTTGTCGCGTTTCGGTCAGGCGTTTGACCGTTACTCTATCAGACATTAACAACTTAAGCCTAACTTAAGCCTAACTGGAGTCTAATTTGAGCCCAACGTGAGCCTAATTTGAGCCTAAATAGGCTCAAATTGGCGTCGAGCGGCCGCAAAATCCTCTGTCAGCTCTTGAACGTCAGCTCTTGAACGGTTGGGCAAAGCGCGCTTCGGCCATGATGGGCGCTCCAGGCCTGGCCATGCGCAGCACCGTGCCGGCCAGGTGATCGATTTCGTCTTGGGAGTGGCTGACGTAGATGATGGGCAGATCGAGCTCCTTGAGGCTTTTGAGGTAAGGCATTATTTCGTTTTTGCGCTCCTGGTCCAGAGCCGACAGAGGCTCGTCGAGAAAAAGGATCTCCGGGCTGGAGGCCACGGCGCGGGCCAAGGCGGCCCGTTGGCGCTCGCCGCCCGACAGGGTGTCGGGCTTGCGGTCCATGAGATGGCCGATGCCCAGAATTTCGATGAAATGGTCCATGTCGATCGCCTTGGGGTGACGGCTTCTTTTGGTCGAGCGCTTGGCCCCGTAGTCGAGATTTTTGCGGACCGTCAGATGGGGAAACAAGGCGCCTTCCTGAAAAACGTAGCCCAACGGCCGGCGATGGGTCGGCAGAAAAAATGCGCCGTTCTGCCAGATTTCGCCGTTGACCGACAAAAAGCCGCTGGCTCTGGTCAGGCCGGCCAAGCACCGCAAGAACGTGGTTTTGCCGGCGCCTGAGGGGCCGGTGACCACGGTGATGCCGTGTCCCGGCAGTTCCGCCTCGAAGTTGAAATTCAGGGGGCGGCCATGGGGCGTGGCGTAGCTCAGAGCCAATCGGACTTCGATGGTCATGCAAGGCACCTCAACTCGAGGCTGGAGACGCCGCCGCGCGGGAGGACGGCCGGCGGGCCGAACGGAAAAGAGAGGCGGCGGGCGAGGAGCGTCCCAAATTTGGCGGTTTTGAGCCGAAGGCGCGCGGGGGCGTTGACGGACCCGGAGCCCCCGAGGGCGGCCAAAATATTTTGGACGCCTCGAGCTTGCGCCGTTCAAGGGCTGGCCCCGTCCCGAAATCTCCAGTCTGGGCCGGTTGAGGCCCCTAAATTTTTCGGCGGCCGTTGAAAAGAGCGAAATTTCCCGGAAGCCCCAAAACGACGAAACCCACGCGGGGCGTGGGTTTGAGGCCGTCATCGCAAAGGACGAAAGAGGGGTTGGAGCGGGAAACGGGATTTGAACCCGCGACTTCGACCTTGGCAAGGTCGCACTCTACCACTGAGTTATTCCCGCGTCTGTTGGTCCTCTCTCTTCCGCTCTCTGAGCGGCCCGCGCTCGGCGAATCGCCGTTCGAAATGCTCGACCTTTGGGGCCGCAAGCGATTTGGTTTTTATACCGTAAAGTCTCTGGGTTGTCAACAAAAAAAATGGTCCGGGAGACGGCCGGCGCCCGCGGCCTTGGCGGCGCCGCGCTCGAAGACCGCCCGCCGCTCTCTGGCTTGGGGCCCCGGCCGTTTCGGGGGTCGAGCGACCCGTCGCCGGTCTGCTCAGGGCTGCGTCGTTCAGCGGACATTCAGCGGAAGTTCAGCGGACGGAAAGCTGGCAAAATCACGAATATCCGCAAAAATCGACGAAAAACGGCGAAAAAGCCCGAAAATTTCAGCCGCCTCCTGCGTCCGACGCTCGGCGCGTCGCCAGATCGTCCGTCATCCGGCCTTCCTTCATCCGGCGTCCCTAAGGCCGGGTTTCCGTCAACTCGCCGGCCGCGTCGAGGCTCAGCCAGACGGTTTCCAGCTCCATCCCCTCCTTGAGGAACAGCGCCGCCTCCAGGCCGCGGGGAAACAGCCTGGCGTTATTTTTCAAAAAAGCTCGGGCGTCTGCCAGGCCCATCACCGACAGGGCCGTCGCCAAGGCGTCGGCCGCGGCGGCCGAGTCGGGGTGGACCACCGTCGCCCCGACCGTGACGTCGGGCAGCGGCCGGCCGGTTCGGGGGTCGATGACGTGCGACCAGCGCCGCCCGTCGCGCTCAAACCACCTTTCGTAATTGCCGGAGCTGGCCAAGCCCCGTTCGGAGACTTTGACCACGAAACGGACGTCCCGGCCCAGAGGGTCCTTCAGGGCCGCCGTCCAGGGCCCCGGCGGCGAGAGCCCGACGTTGCGGCCCAAGACCCGCATTTCGCCGCCCACGTTAAGCAGGGCGTGGCGGACGCCCAAGCTCCTCAAGGCCTCCGCCGCCAGATCGGCGGCCAGCCCTTTGGCCAACCCTCCCAAGTCCAGGCTCACGCCCTCGACCGTCTTGGCCAGCTTCAGGCCGACGGGGTCGATAAGCACCTTGTCGAGCCCCACGAGCCGCTTGGCCTGAGCCAGCTCCGCCTCCGTCGGCCAGGCCGTGGCCTGGCGGCCTTCGAAGCGGTAGAGGCGTTTGAAGGACTCGATGGTCGGCTCGAAGAGCCCGTCGGTCGCCTGATTCCAGCGAGCCGCCTCGCGCGTCGCCGTCATGGTCAGAGAGTCGACCACGACCCATTGGTTTTCTGGGGCTCGGTTGAAGCGCCCGACGTCGCTGTCCTCGGCGAGGGGGGCCAGCAGCCTATCGGTCTTGCGCACGGCGGCCTCGGCCACGTTGGCCAGCTCTTGGGCGCCGAGGCTCGAGCCGGAGTCGTCGGGGATTTGGAGATCCACGGTAGCCCGCATGGCCTCGAAGATGCGTCTCTCGCCTTTGAAGGGCGGCGGCGCGGTCGCCGTCGAATCGGGCTCGTTTTGTTGGGCGAGGGCGACGGACCGCCCCGCGGCGAAAAAGCCGAAGGCGACGGCAAAAGCGGCGACTGCGGCCATCCATGCCGACCAAGCCGGCCAAGGCGAAAAACCCGGTCTGGCCGTGGAGCGGGCCGAGGCCGTCGACCGCTCCGACGTCGCTGGCGGTTTCGCGGACGAAGGCCCTTCCAAGGCCGCCGGCCGATCAGACGCGGCCTTTTTCAGGGGCTTGGCCCTCCCGTCCGCAAGACGGCCTGAGGCTTGGACCGGCGTTTCTCCGGCCCTCGAGGTTAGTCGGTTTTTCTTTCGTCGCGTCAAGGCTGTCTCCTTCCTAATTTTCCTGCCAAAGATTTTTTCTCGGCTGGCCGGTTTTTTTCGACTGGTTTTAAGAGCTGTCTTTGGTCCGGCTCAAACGGCCGCCGCCTGCCAAAGCCCCAATCGGTCAGCCTGCAAGCCTGGGGTCAGTTGAGCTCCGGCCCGTTGGCCTTTGAGCCGGCGTCCTTCGCCCTGCGTCCTTCCCTGGTCCGCAATCCGGCCCGAGATTCGGCTCGCTGCCATGTCCGCTTCTTGGCCGCTTCTTGGCCGCTTCTTGGCCGCAGCTCGCCCGCGGCTTGGCCTCGGCCGCTCGGCCCGCGCCTCAGGCCGCCAGCTTTTCCTCGACGCGCAGCCGTCCGGGCCCCGGCGGACGTTGCCTGGCCGCGCTCTCGATCAGGCCGCGCCCCAGCCAGCCGCCGTCGACGTGCCTGCGGCGCAGCGCCCAGGCCTTGACGAAGGATGTCGCCGCGGCCGCAGTTCACAAGGCCGTCGCGCCGCTTCCGGAAAAGCCCAGAATCAAGGCCAGCGAAACCAGCGCGCCGGCGGTCGTCGCTCCGGCCTTCATGGCGTAGCCGCTGTCTCCGGCCCCTCTGATGGCGCTGTCGTAAAGCAGGGCCAGGGTTTCCGAAGGAGAGCCCCGCCAGGCAGGTCAGACGGCCGGCCAGCCGGCCGCAAAGTGGCCTGATCTGGCAAGGCCAGCGAAACCAGCGCGCCGGCGGTCGTCGCTCCGGCCTTCATGGCGTAGCCGCTGTCTCCGGCCCCCCTGATGGCTCCGCCGTAAAGCGGGGTCAGGGTTTCCGCGGCGAAGAAGAGCCCCGCCAGGCAGGTCAGACGGCCAGCCAGCCGCAAAGTGGCCGGATCTGGCGCGGCGCCCAGGCCGGCGGCCGGGACGGCCGCGGCCGCCGACAGGCTGAAGGCCGAGGTCATGGCCGCGTCGGCCGCGCCGCCGTCCGTCCCGACGGCCGCGAGCTCTTGGCAACGGCCGGCGGCCAGATTGAAGACGGCCATGGCCTCGATGCCGGAGAGCAGCTGAAAGCCGTGGTCGAAGCCCCGGCGAACGAGCTGACGCAGGACGGCCGGCTCCGCCAGGCGGCGCGGGGCCGTCGCGTAGCGCCGCCGGTTGGCGGCGGACCAGAACATGGCGGCCGAGACCGTGGTTTTGGCCGCTTTGCTCAGCGTCGTCGCCCAGGCCGCGCCGGCGAGGCCCATGGCCGGCAGGCCCGGGCGGGCCGAGCCGAAGATCAGAAGCGCGTTGAGCGCGACGTTGAGGGCGATGGAGGCCAGGCTGACCAGGGCCACGGTCCAGGCGCGGCCGCGGCCGGTCCAAAAGCAGCTCAGGGAGGCGCCGACGAGCGTGAAAACCGAGCCGCCGGAGAGGATGAGGAAAAGCCGGCGCTCGAGCGCGGCCAGTTCGGGGGCGTGGCCCAGGGCGGCGAGGATGGGGGCCAAGAGGCGCGACAACCCGAAGACGGCGGCCCCGGAGAGCAGGCTCAGGAGGATCGATTGGCGGACGCAGGGGCCGATGCGGTCTGGCCGGCCCGCGCCGTGATGCTGGGCCACGAAGACGGAGGCGTAGGAGGCCAGGCCCAAAAAAGAGGCCGGCGACCATGCAGGCCGTCATGCCGCCGGAGACGGCCGCAAAGAGACTTGGCTCGGAAAAGCGCGCCAGCGTCAGCCGGTCGCAAGTGGGCTTCAGGGCGGCCGCTTCGGAGGCGAGCATGAACGGCGCGGCGATCGCGGCCACCTCCAGGGAGGCGCGTCTTTTCGACGGAGGAGGCGGCGGCCAGGTCCTGCGAACGCCCGGCGTTCAAGAGCCGCGCCTTGGCTTGGGCGAAGCCCCGGCGACGGCCGAGCGCTTTTCGCTTGGAGAAAGGGCGCGGAGGGCCGGAGGCCAAGGGCGGCAAATGAAAGGGGACCGGCCTGGGGCTGAAACGACGCGACGCGGCGTGGCGGGAAAGGCCAAAACGCCTGGCCTGCCGACGGCGCGCCAGTCCAAGACCGGACGAGCTTGCGACGGAGCGGCGAGCGTAGGCCGGCGGCAGCCGAAACGAAGTGATCGTCGTCGCTGGAGGGCTTGGTTCGGGTTTTGCGAAGCGGGCTTAGACCATCATTGAGAGAGACTCGGCTCGGTCTGAGCGGCGTGGCCACGTCAAGCTGAGGCGTGCACGAGCTTTTGGTTCCAGGGCCAAGACGGAGCATGAAACGTCTTCTCCAAGCGGCGCTCTTGATCGTTTCGTCGACCAGGCGTCCCGGGTCTGGGAGCTGGCCGAGGCGGACCCGCGGCCGTCTGCGGCCCCAGTGGCGGGCGGGCATTAAGCAATTTCAATTCATTAAATATATTATTTTGCGCAAGGGGGCAAGGCCTATTTTTCGCCCATTGAAAATACCTTGCGGCAATCAAAAACAACCAGCTCGAGGCCTGGGCCGGCGGGCCGGGAAGCCGGCGAGCCGCTCCCTGGCCCGCCGAAATTTCGGCCGGACCCGTGGCGCTCGCCGCCAGCCAGCCAGGCCGCCAGCCAGCCAGCCAGCCAGCCAGGCGGGCGGGCAGGCGGGCAGGCAGGCAGGCAGGCAGGCAGGCAGGCAGGCAGGCGGCGGGCAGGCAGGCGGCGGGAGAAAACGGCAGGCGTCGGCCGGGCCTGGCCGGGCCCGTCCAATTTCCGCGTATATCTTGAACAAAAGACCAGTTTAGTTTATAGTTTTCAAGTCCCCATTGAGGCGCGAGCGCTTCGGCGGAAGGACCTTTCGCCCGCGAGCGCTTGGGCCTGGAGGCCAAGCTCGCGGGGATTTCGTAAAAATCGTATTCGCGGCTTTCAAGGACCGGCGACGATGGATTTGGGGGCTTTCCTGGCTGCGGGCGCGCATCCCGTGTTTCTCTTCGACGATCCGGCCAAATCCGAACCCTGGGGCCACGTTTTGAGCCGGCCTGGCCGGCCCGTGTCCTGGCTGGCCCGCGAAGCGGCCTCGCCCGACTCCCCGGTCACCATCGCCATCGACCTGCCCGGCTACGGGCTCCTGCCTGACGGCAGCCTCCGGCCTGACGAGGCCCTCAGCGCCCCGTTGGTGCTCAGCGGCGTCGTCAGGTCCTGCCGCGTCTTGGCTCGCAACGGGCCTTTCGTGCTGAGGTTCGGGAGCTTGGTCCGGCTTTTGGCCTGACCGCCGCCCGGCTGCGCCAGGCCGAGCCCGGCGCGGCCGACTTCGTCATGACGGCTCCGGGGGCTCTCGGTCGCCAGTCGGCTTTGGAAGGACTTATGAGCAGCGCTCCTCCAGTAATCGGCCTTGAGCTGGGCGTCGGCGAGTTCCGCATCGTCACCTCCGAAGCGGTCTACGAGATCCGGGTGCTGCCTGAGCTGGTCACGGCCAACACCGTCTTGGGAGTCGTCAGCCAAGGTCCGGCGCTGGGCCTTGGCCCCGTCGGCGTCCCGACGCCCGTGCAGACGCCCGGGCAGACGCCTGCCCCGACGCTTGGCCCGGCGCTTGGCGCGTCCGGTCTGGCGCAGGCCGAGCCGACTTTTTTTCAGGAAATTTCCCAGGAGCTCTTCGAGCGGGTGGGCCAGCTGGCCCGTCAGCTGTCGGTGTCCGTAGGCGAGATCCCGGATCTGCCGCCTGGCGACTTGTCCAGGACCAAGGCCGATTTGGAGGACGCCAAGGGCCAGCTCGAGGAGGTCGTGGAGCTGACCGAAAAAGCCTCCATGACGATCATGGATCTCGCCGATCAGATTCAGGCCGACATGGACGCTCTCAACGCCCAGATGAAGGCCTTGAGCGGCCTGGAGTTCCTGCTGGCCTCCAAGGACGGCCCCGGGCCCATTTCGGAGCCCGTCGCCGAGCCCGCGCCGCCGGCCGTTTCCAGCCTCTTTTTGGAAAAATTCGCCGCCTTGAAGGCCTTGGCCGTCCGTCTGACCGAAGCCCAGGAGATCCCGCCGGAAGTCGAGCCTGAGCCGCTGGAAGCCGCCGTGCGGACGGTCTTCGATCTTGACGCGGTTTTTCAGACGCTTTACGAGTTCTGCACCAACGAGCAGGTCAAGGAGCACATCAAGGCGATGCGGGAGGCCAACGCCAAAGGGGAGTTCGACGCCCCGGCCGTGGAGGAGGAGCTCTCCGTCTTGTCCGCCACTCTGACCCCCGACGACGGCTTCTACAATTTTCCCATCCCCGCGCTCCTGAAAATGCTCTACGCCCACACCGCCTCCGAGCAGCACAAGACCAGCCTCAAAAGAATGAACCAGACCGTCTCCGGAATTTTTCTGGAAAACAATCTCCCGGTGGAAGGACGCGAGATGGAGGTCGTCCAGTCCCCGCCGAGCCAGGTCAAGCCCGCCGTCCTGTCGGCGACGCCGCCTCCGGCGGCCGAGGATCTGGCCTCGCTGGCGGCTCTGGTCGACGAGCTGGGCCGCCTGCTGCCGTCGTCCGCGGCGGCGGAAGGGACCCCGGCCCGGCTGACGGACTCCGGCCTGACGACCATTCTCACGGCCGACCGCGACGCCGTCGTCGGAGCCGTCTCGGCCTCCGAAAAGCTCATCGCCAACACGGTCGCCCACCTGACCCACATCATGGAGGCCTTGTCCTTTCAGGATCTCTCCGGACAGCGCATCAAAAAAATCGTCGGCCTCATCGGCGAGATTCAGGTCCAGCTGCTCTCGGTGCTGGTTTCGGTCAACAGCAAAATCAAGGCCCATCACGACGCGCCGACCATCCGGCGGCCCAAGGAAGAGACCGAAAAGGTGGCCCAGGCCGAGGTCGACAAAATGCTCGAACGGCTTAACGCCGAGCCCAGCGATCTCAAGGGCCCGGGCGCCGAAAACCGGCTCGACCAAAGCGCCGTCAACGACATGCTGGCCCAATTGGGCTTCTGAGGCCGCTCGCCTTGGGGCTCAAGGCGCCTCGCCGGCCCCGCCTCGCCTATGTGCCGAGAGGATCGACCCCCATGCCTTCCGCCTTTCGTCGATTGGCCCTCGTGGCTTGCCTGCTGGCCTTCGCCGTTTCCTGCGTTCAGATTGTCGACTCCGGCGGCCCGTCCCGGCGGCCCGCCGCCGAAGACGATCTGACCCAAGCCGATCGGGCCTTCGCGGCCGGCGACTACGCGGCGGCCGCGGCCGCCTACCGTCGCCATCTGGCCCGCGAGCCCCAAAGCCCCCGCCGCGAGCCCGTGCTGGCCTCGGCCGGCCTGGCCTCCGAGCGGGCCGGCCGCTGGGCCGAAGCGGTCGAGTCCTATCAGGCCCTTTTGCGGGATTATCCCGGCGGCCAATACGCGAGCCAGGCCGCGCCCCGCCTGCCGGATCTGCTGCTCCTCGGCGCCCGGCCGGACGAGGCCCTGAGCTGGGCGACGCGCCTGCTGGCCCAGGAAACCGACCCGGCCCGCCGGGCGGCCTTGTCCTTGTCCCAGGGCCGGGCCCAGTACGAGCTGAGCCGCTTCTCCGAGGCCTTGGACGCCTTTCTCCAGGCCCGCCGCGGCCAGCTCACGCTCGCGGCGGCCGAGCGCGGCGCGGCCGCCGCGCTGATGCAGCTCGACGGCGCGACTCTCTACGAGCTGATCCGCCGCTACGGCCAAAACTATCCCGGCCCCGAGGCCAGCTGGCATCTGGCTCGCCTGGCCGCCCTCAGCGGCGACGCGGTCGGCTTTCAGCGGCAGGCCGACTATTTCCGTCAATATTTTCCCGCCCACCCCTGGACGGCCAAGCTGGCCGCCCTGGGCGCCGATCCCCGCAGTCCGGAGGCGCAGCCGCCTGGCCTGGGCTACGACCCGCGCCCCGAGCCGCCCTTGGTCCCCGCCGCGTCGTCGACCGGCCTGCCGGCCCTCGGGCCGCTCAGCGGCCTCCCCGCCCGGGCGGTGGTCGCCGCGGTGCTGCCGTTGACGGTCGACCCCAACGCCAAGTTCGGGGTCAACGCCTTGGCCGGCCTCAAGCTGGCCCTGGCCCCGCTGGCGCCCCGGGTGACGGTGGCGGCCTTCGACACCGAGGGCGATCCGGGCAAGACCGTCAAGCTGATTTACGAGGCGGCGGCCGATCCCGAAGTGCTGGCCGTGGTCGGCCCGCTGACCAGCCGCGAGGCCTTGGCCGCGGCCCAGACCGCCCAGACGGCGGCCTTGCCGCTCGTCGCCGTCTCGCCCCGGCTGGGGCTGACCCAAGGGCGGCCTTTCGTTTTTCGCATCTTTTTCACCCCCAAGCACCAGGCCGAGGCCGTGGCCCGCTGGGCCGTCAAGACCAAAGGCCTCAGACGCCTGGGCGCCCTGTGCCCCGACGACCAGTACGGCCAGGCCATGCTGTCCTTTTTTCGCGACGAGGCGCTGCGCCTCGGCGTCGAAGTGACGGCCGTCGAGAGTTACAGCTCGGCGCTGAAAAATTGGCCGGAGGCCGTCGTCCGCCTCACCGGCGGCGGCTCGGTCCGCCGGGCCTCGACCGCCTATCAGGCGCCGGTGCCCTTCGAGGCGCTCTTCCTGCCCGACTCGGCCCCGGTGGTGGCCCAGATCCTCCCGCTGATGGCCTACCATGACGTCACCAAGATGCAGTATCTCGGCAGCGCTCTGTGGCTGACCGACGAGCTGCCGCAGAGCGCCGGACGTTACCTGGAGGGCGCGGCCGTGCCCGACGCTTTTTCAAAACTCAGCGCCCGGCCCGAGGCCACGGCCTTTCAGGCGGCCTACGCCCAGGCCGAACGCCGTCCTCCGGATCAGTTCGCGGCCTACGGCCACGACGCCGGCGTGGCCCTGGCCAAGGCCTTTTCGGCCGGGGCCGGCGGCCGCAACGAGGTGGTCCGGGCGCTCAAAGCCGCCGGCCCCTTCCAAGGGGCCACGGGACCTTTCTCCTTCGGGCCGGACGGAGAATACCAGGTCGAGCCGGCCTTCCTGACCGTGGAGGGCCGCGAGTACGTGCTGCTGTCCGAGCCGGCCGAGTATCATTGACTCGGGACCGTCTGGCTCCGTTCTGACCAAGCCGAGTTGCCAAGCCGAGTTGCCAGGCCGATTTGCAGGCCGAGTTGACCAGGCCGATTTGACCAGGCCGCCCCTCCAGGGCGCCGCCAGATTTTTCTCGGACGCTTCGGCTGGCGCAGCCGGCGAGGCCTGCGCTTTTGACCATCCGCTCTCGCCAGGCCTGATTTGGCCTAGTTTGGCCAGATTTGGCCTGATGCGACTGTTTTTGCGGCGTCGCCGAACGGACTGGCGGCCGCCTTGGCTCGCTCTTTTTCGCGTTTCTTTTCGCGCTTCTTTTGGCGTTCACTTGCGCACTGACGGCCGCCGGCCGTCGATGGAGGGTTTTGCCGATGTTCATATCTGACGTCAACGCCCGGGAGATCTTGGATTCCCGCGGCAACCCCACCGTGGAGGTGGAGGTCGGCCTCAAGGGCGGCACCTTCGGCCAGGCGGCCGTGCCATCGGGGGCTTCGACCGGCGCGCATGAGGCTTTGGAGCTGCGCGACAAAGACTCCAAGCGTTACGGCGGCAAGGGCGTCTTGCAGGCCGTCAAGAACGTCAACGAAATCATCGCTCCGGCCGTGATCGGGCTGGCGGCCGACAATCAGGCGGCCTTGGACCGGCTCATGATCGAGCTCGACGGCACGGCCAACAAGAGCAAGCTGGGGGCCAACGCCATCTTGGGCGTCTCCATGGCCGCGGCCGTCGCCGCGGCCAACGAGCTGAGCCTGCCGTTGTATCAGCATTTGGGCGGCGTCATGGGGCGGGAGTTGCCCAGGCCCATGATGAACATCGTCAACGGTGGCTCCCACGCCAGCAACAACGTCGATTTTCAAGAATTCATGATCATGCCTCTTTTTGGAGAAACTTTCGCCGAAGCCTTGCGTTGCGGAACCGAGGTCTTTCACGCCCTCAAGAAAAATCTTTCCGACGCCAAGATGTCCACCGCCGTGGGCGACGAAGGCGGGTTCGCCCCGGATTTCGGAAGCAACGAAGCGGCCCTGGAAGCCGTGGTCAAGGCCATAAAGAGCGCCGGCTACCGGCCGGGCGAGGACGTGGCCATCTGTCTGGACGTGGCCGCCTCGGAATTTTACGATTCTAAAGCCAAAAAGTACGTCCTGGCCAAGTCGGACGGCTCGACGCGCTCCGCCGACGAAATGATCAAGCTCTACGCCGAATGGATCAAAAAATATCCCATCGTGTCCATCGAAGACGGACTGGCCGAGGACGACTGGGCCGGCTGGACCAAGCTGACCGCCAAACTGGGCGGCGTCGTCCAATTGGTGGGGGACGACTTGTTCGTCACCAACACCGAACGGCTGCTCAAGGGCATTAAGGAGAAGGCCGGCAACTCCATCCTGGTGAAGGTCAACCAAATCGGCTCCGTCACCGAGACCCTGGAGGCCATCCATACGGCCCACCGGGCCGGCTACACCGCCGTGATCTCGCATCGCTCCGGGGAGACCGAGGACACCTTCATCGCCGATTTGTCCGTGGCCGTCAACGCGGGGCAGATCAAGACCGGCAGCCTGTCGCGCAGCGAGCGCGTCTGCAAGTACAATCGGCTGCTGCGCATCGAAGAGGAGCTCGGCGACGGCGCCATCTTCGATCGGCCCTTCGACGACTGAGCCCCGGCTTCGGGGCGCCGGTCCGGCGCCCCGCGGCGGGCGCAGCCGGCCGGCGCGGCCTCGTTTTCGAGCCGCCGCCGGGCTGCTCGGCCGACCTCGAGAGTACGCGGGCCAAGAAGGGCGACTTCGGCGTCGGGGGCGCCCTTTTTTAGCTTACAGTTTAGGCTTCACTTTTTTATTTAATTTGCATATATTTTAGTTGACATTGCAAAATGGTTTTGAGAGATCAAAAAAGAGAAATAGCGGGTTTTAGAAAAAAGTTTTGTGATAAATTTATCCTGTCACTCCATCATATTCAAATGTGGTTTTATTAAAAGCCAATTATTTTACTAATGCGATAGTTTACTCCATTTTAAATTAAATTATTATAATCTAGTTCTTAAATAGTCATATTTTTTAAAGCATTAGAAATATTCAAGTAAAAGTTTAGGAGTCGATCGTTTTATTTTAACTGAATGAATTGTTAATTTTTTTTACGTTTTTGTGATAATTTTCGATAATTTCTTTTAATCAACCTCCTAAAAAGTTTTTATTATATTTTATTGCGAATTTTCTCAAGTTTAATACTATAGCTGAGAAAATATGATTTATTATATCACCAAGTACTCAGTGAAGATAAATAAAACCTAATCGAAAATCATTTTTCATATGAGTAATGGATTATTCGCTAGCTGATCTTCTATTGAGAGCTTCTTCTTTAGTTTTTTAATCGGCATGAGCAAGTTTTTTATCATTTTTATGAGATATTATGACATCAAGATCAGTATATTTTTGATATTTTCAATAACTCATACCGATAATAAGCTTTGAAGGTTTAAAACCATCATATAATGATGATAAGAAATCTAATAATTCTGGTATAGTTGCACTATCATGTCTATTATCTTCAATATTTATGGCAACGAAGATAATGCACCATATTGAAGTCATTATAAATGTAACTTTATTCCATATTCATGTTTTACCCTAGGTTTCCCTTTTATGATGCATTTAACTTGCGATTCATGTATGATATATATTTTATTTTTGATATTTTTTTGAGCCCAAATTT